>DAIQNS010000126.1:0-6686 GCA_036788315.1 Alteraurantiacibacter sp.
GCCGGCCAGGCCTGCAAAGCTTCCGCGCAGGCCATCGATCACATATTGCGCCGCGAGCGCGGCCAGAAGCACGCCCAGCACGCGCGTGATCACCGCTTCGACCTTGTCGCCCAGCAGGCGGATCAGTGGCCCCGCCGCCACCAGCGCGAGCGCGGTCAGCGCCAGCACCGCAGCCAGCGCGCCAAGCACCACCAGCGACTCCTCGGAAGTGTCGGCCTCGTTCATCAACAGCATGATAGCGGCAATCGCGCCCGGCCCGGCGAGCATCGGAATGGCCATCGGGAACACCGAGACATCCTCGACCTGCTGCTCGGTCAGCTTGTCGGCGCGTTCCTCGCGGCGTTGCTGGCGCTTTTCGAAGACCATCTCAAAGGCGATGAAGAACAGCATCAGCCCGCCCGCGATGCGGAAAGCGTCAAGCTCGATATTGAGCGCATCGAGCAATTGCTGCCCGAACAGCGCAAAACCCAGAAGGATAATCGCCGCGATGAAGCTCGCGCGCAGCGCCATGTTGCGGGTCTGCGCACGGCTCGCATCCTTGGTCAGCCCGGCATAGATCGGCGCGCAGCCGGGCGGATCGATCACCACGAACAGCGTGATGAAAGCCGAAATGAACAGCTCGGTCACGGGCTGAGTGCGCCCGCATCGCTCACCACCAGATCGACCACCTCTTCCCACGCACCATCGCGCAGGTAAGCGGCGCGGAAGACGCGCGTGCCATCCGCGCGGTGCTCCCAAGCCCAGGCCAAAGTGCCATCGTCCGAAAGGCCGGTGGTATAGACACTCGAGGCGGCGAATTCACGCGCGGGCGGCGCGGGGCGCGCGCCTGCGGCAGGCATGGCGCAATCGGCGGTGCGGGCATTGATCGCAGAGAGTTCCTGAACCACGATCACATCCTCGCCCGCCAATTCCTCGGCCGCAGGGCGGGGCGCGGGTTGCCGGGCATCCTTCGCGGCAAGCCGGTATGCCCATTTGTAGGGCATGTCGCGCCCGCTCTGGCGCTGCCACAGCGCGGCGTAAGTGCCGATGATTGCATCGGGCCTGCGGAATTTGCCGAAGCTCACCGCAGAGCGGCCATTGCAGCTCGACCACACCGCATTGGGCGCCCAGCGTTCGGCTTCGGGCACGGGAGGATGGCCGGCAAGGCTGGTTTCCAGCGCGATCGCGCCTTTGCCCGCATGCCGCACTGCGCCCGGCGCGGCAAATTCGCGCATGGCGCTGAGCAGATCCGTGTCGCGGGCGGCGCGCGCAAAGGCGATATCGGCTGCAGCGACAAGGCCCGGGTCCGCGCGCGGGGTGAGTGCGTCCATCCGGTCGAGCGTGCTCGAGGCCATATTCGCCATGCGCGTGCGCTGCTGCTGCTGCGGCGAAGCGCAGCTGGCAAGCGTTGCGGCTATGGCGAGGGCAGCAAGTGCGGTGCGAAGCATCATTGGCCAGTGCTCCCCGCGGCGGGAATTGTCAAAACGTGCTAAACCAGCACGCCATAGGCGGCGCGGTTGAGCAGATAGATCACGATGTTGAGACCCACGATCAGCACCAGCGGCGAGAAATCGATCGCGCCGGTATCGGGCATGATACGACGGATCGGCCGCAGCAACGGATCGAGCAGGGCATTGATCGCGCTGTAGACCGAGGAAACGAACTGGTTGCTCGTGTTCACCACATTGAACGAAATGAGCAGGCTCAAGACAAATTGCACGATCACCAGAATGATGATCACATTGGCGATGATGGCGAGAACACCCGCAATGCTACCCAGAAGTCCCAAGATTTTGCCTTTCGCTAATGATGCTCCACCGCCAGTATAGCGCAGTGGAGGGGTGTATCAACCTTGTAACACGCCTATTGCAGTTTGATGGCCATCACGCGCTCACCAGAGTGCCCGCACCGCGCGAAGTGAAGAATTCGAGCAACATCGCATGCGGTACGCGGCCATCGAGCACCACCGCCGCCTCGCAGCCCGATTCCACCGCCGTGACGCAGGTTTGCAGCTTGGGGATCATCCCGCCCGAAATCGTGCCGTCCTCCTGCAAGCGCGCGATATCGGCGGGGCGCAGATCGGTGAGCAGCTTGCCGTCCTTGTCGAGCACGCCGCTTACATCGGTAAGCAGGAACAATCGCGCCGCGCCCAGCGCCGCAGCAATTGCGCCAGCCATCGTGTCGGCATTGATATTGTAGGTATGGCCATCCTCGCCCGCGGCAATCGGGGCGATCACCGGGATCATTCCCGCTTTGCTCGCGGTTTCCAGAATGGTCGTATCGACCATCGCAGGCTCGCCCACGAAGCCCAGATCGACCGCCTTCTCGATATTGCTGTCAGGATCCTTGACTGTCCGGCTGACCTTACGCGCGGTGACAAGGCCTGCATCCTTGCCCGATATGCCCAGCGCCTTGCCGCCCGCCTTGGCAATCCAGCTGACAAGCTCCTTGTTGATCGCGCCCGAGAGGACCATTTCGGCGACCTGCGCGGTTTCCTTGTCGGTGACCCTGAGACCATCGACAAACTGGCTTTCGACGCCCAGTTTCTTGAGCATCGCGCCGATTTGCGGCCCGCCGCCATGCACCACCACCGGATTGATCCCGACCGCTTTCAACAGCACGATATCCTGCGCAAAATCCTGCGCCGCCTCGGGATCGCCCATGGCATGGCCACCATATTTCACTACGAAGGAACGTCCGGCATAGCGCTGGAAATACGGCAGCGCCTCAATCAGCGTTTCGGCTTTGGTGAGCATCTGCTTCTCGTTCGGCATGGTCATGGTTCTGCCGCCCATAAGCGCGCTGCGGCGATTAGGAAAGCGCGAAGGGCACCTGCGCGAGGATCTCCGCCGTGCGGTCGTGCGGTTCTGTGGTAGCAAGAGCGTGATCGCGGGCGCGCAGAAGCACTTCGATATCGCTGCGGGCAATCGCGAGGGCAAGCGTCAGCCATCTGCCGACATGGGGGATGCCCTTGTCCGCTCCCGCGCCGCCGAGCTGCATCTGGTCTAGCCGCGCGATCACCGCCTCGGCGGGATAGAGAAACTCCTGCGTCACCCATTGGTTGGTCGCGATCCAATGTGTCGGCAGGCCGTCGGTGTCAAAGCACAGCGCCGCGACATGGACCACTTTTGCCGCGCTCTTTTTGCCGGGCCTGGCGAGCGGCTTTTCCTTGCCGAAAGCGCTTGTCGGCAGGAACAGGTGGAAATGCCCGTGCTCCTTCTCCCCGCGTTCCTCGGGCGCATGGGCATGATAGAACCAGCGCGCGCGGCTCTCGGGGTTGATCGCATCGCCTTCGGGGTAATGCGTATATTGCGTATAGGTATCAGGCGGCTCGGGCAGGACGCGTTCGATCAGCGTCCTGCCCTCCATCGCCATCTGCCTGCTCAATTCGAGCAGCGCGGCGATTTGCCCTTCGCGATCACTCGGCAGCGGCACAGCAGCCCGGTGTTTCCGCTGCAGCCGCACAGCAGCCGGTCTTCTCGGCAGCAGCAGCGCAGCAGCCGGGCTTCTCAGCAGCAGCGCAGCAGGTCAACGCCTCCCGCGAAGTATAGGCCGAGCAGCTCGCCGCCGCCGCGCAACATGCGCCGCAAGCACCGCAGCCACTGCATCCGGCGAGCGCAGGCGCCGCGAGCGCGAGGCCGCCAGCGACTTTGAGGAATGTGGCAAGATTGTTCTCAGGCATGGTTGATCTCCTTTGGTTGCAACCACTCGCTGTTTCGCGCAATCCTCTTGCCCGGTTACTGTGGGTCCGTGATATAATCTTGTCCCCAGCTTGAAGGAAAGCCCCCAATGAAACGCGAAGCGTATGAGCAGGCGATCGCGCCGCTGCACCATGAACTTGTCGCAATGGCGCACTGGGCGAGGCTTACCGGCCAGCGAATCTGCGTGATCTTCGAAGGGCGCGATACCGCCGGAAAGGGCGGCACGATCAAGGCCATCGCCCAACACATCAGCGCGCGCCAATGCCGCGTGGTGGCGCTGCCCAAGCCAAGCGATGCCGAGATGACGCAGTGGTACTTCCAACGCTATGTCGCGCATCTCCCGGCAGCAGGCGAGATCGTGCTGTTCGATCGCAGCTGGTATAACCGCGCCGGGGTCGAGAAGGTGATGGGCTTTGCCACGAGCGACCAGATCGAGGCGTTTCTGCGCGAAGCGCCGGTGTTCGAGAAGCTGCTTGTCGACAGCGGCACGCGCTTGTTCAAATATTGGCTTTCGTGCGATCAGGCGCATCAGGAAGAGCGCTTTGCCGAGCGGCTGACCGATCCGCTGAAACGCTGGAAACTCTCGCCCATCGATATGCAGGCGCGCACCCGCTTTGCCGACTACACCAAAGCGCGCGAGGCGATGTTCGCCGCCACGCATACCGCGCATGCCCCGTGGACCGTGATTGATTTCAACGATCAGAAGCTGGGCCGCCTGACCCTGATCCGCAATCTGCTCGATCGCCTGCCCGATACCCATGTGCCTCAGGAGGAGATCGTCTGGCCCGATCTGGGCCATGAACCGCACGCAGAGGATTTCGACCTGCTCGAGCCGATCGCGCCCTTTGCGCTGCCGGAATAGACACGTTGGACACTGTCCTGAAAAGGAAAGTGGGGGTCCTGAAAAGGAAAACGGGGGTCCTGAAAAGGAAAACGGGGCCCCAGAGACAGGCGTGCATTTCAGGCCAATAAAGGCGCGAAAAAAGGCAGGGGCGAGCGCGCGTCATCGGGCGAAGCTGGCGCGGGCGGGGCGCTGTAGGAAAGGCGCGCGCCTCCGGCTTACGCCGCGGTTCGCGCCTTGGTGATGATGGCGGTGATCTCGTCGAGCAGAGCAAGCCGCTGCTTCTTGAGCGCTTCGACCCGCTCGTCGCTCGCCGCCTCGGCTTCGGCCTCGATCCGGTGCACTTGCCGGTTCACCGCATGATATTCGTTCGCAAGCCTGGCATAATGCGCGTCAGCCTGCTTGAGCCTTGTGAGCACATCGCGGTCGCGCTTGAAGATTTCGGTGAGCTCGTTGGGGGTGTGCTGGGACATTGGCGGCATCCTTCCTGTTGTTTGCTTGGAACGGGCGTAGTGACGCCGGCGTGTGTGCGCTTTGATGTGGGTCAAATTGCGGCGGTGTCTGCGCCCACCCCTGACCCCTCCCGCAGGCGGGAGGGGTTGGGGGTGGGCAAGAACGCCCCATGCCCGAATGGAAACGCCGCAATACGAGGCGCGCCCAGACCCTGCGCCACGAGGCCACCCCTGCCGAGCGCAAACTCTGGCCCTTGCTCGCGCGCAGCCAGCTTGGCGCGAAGTTCAGCCGCCAGATGCCAGTCGGCCCGTATTTCGCAGATTTTCTTTCGCGCGAGTTGAAGCTGGTGGTGGAGCTCGACGGGTTCTCGCATGACCGGACGGTGGACGCCGATGCGCGGCGCGACGCGTGGATGCAAGCCGAGGGCTACCGCGTTTTGCGCTTCACCAACGCCGATGTGCTGGAGAATGCCGAGGGCGTAGCGCAGGCGATTGCGACCGAGATAGCAAGGCTGCAAGCAAAGCTCTGACCTCCCCTCCCGCTCGCGGGAGGGGCAGCGAGACTTGCGAGCTTGCTCGCTAGTCGCAGCGGGGTGGGCCAGCGCGGGTTCGCAAAATCAACACCCAGCCAAGGTGAGGCCTCGCGGCCCCATGCCCACCCCTGACCCCTCCCGCAGGCGGGAGGGGGAACCACGCAACGCGCCCCTCACACCTCCCCCAAGCGGGAGGAAAAACAAGCATCGTGGGCAGATAAAGATCGAAGTCCCAGTTTAAACAAATTTTGATGGTCCGAGCTGCAAAGCTTCGTGCATGGCCAGAAATTCATTCCACAGATATCGCAGACGGGGCAGAAAGCAGTCAGCAAGCGTGCAATGGTTCCCATTTGCGCTATTTGCTCTTCCGATAGGCGTATTTACGGCCATTTTGCTTGTGCCGACAGGCAGCGACCGAACGACGGCTAGGGCATCAGCGAGCCTGCCCGGTCCCTATGACACCGAACAAGCCCAATTCCCGATTTGCTCGAACAGCAGACGCGTCACTTGTGTCGTAGACGGAGATACGATCTGGTATCGCGGCAAGAAAATTCGCATCGCCGACATCGACACCCCTGAAGTCAGTAAGCCAGCTTGCGCCAATGAAGCGCGCATGGGCGAGATGGCCACGCGCCGGCTTCAAGCTTTGCTCAACGAAGGTGCCTTTAGTCTTGAACCCAACCCCGAGGGGAACAGTAGCGACAAATATGGCCGCGCTTTGAATATCGTCAGTCGCGGCGGGGAGAGCCTTGGCGCGAAGCTGGTCGATGAAGGACTGGCCGAAGAATGGGGAGGCAGACGCATCGCCTGGTGTTAGCCAAGGGGACTAAGCGACAACGCGACAAGCCACTCGGCCTCTACTCCGCCGCCACGCTCCCAACGCCTTTGCCGCCGCTCGTCTCACCGAACATGTCCGGCCCATCGTCGACCACAACTTCTTCCTCATTCGCCGCTTTCGCCTTGGCGCGGTTGTCGAAGCTCGACCACACGTCCTGCCAATTGCCCTTGGTGGCGCCTTTGGAATATTCGGTCGCGCGGGTTTCGAAGAAGTTGGCGTGCTCGACGCCGTTGAGCAGCGGGGCGAGCCAGGGCAGCGGGTGATCTTCGACCATGTACATTGTCGGCAGGCCCAATTGGCCCAGCCGCCAATCGGCGGTGTAGCGGATGTATTGCTTGATTT
>DAIQNS010000127.1:0-6638 GCA_036788315.1 Alteraurantiacibacter sp.
ACGGTTGCTTGCGCCGGGCGGGCGATTGATCCCGATGCGCGATGTTATCAGGGTCGCGCTGGTCCATGCGCCCGAACATTATTCGCCGTGCGAAAGACCCTGGTTGAAGAACAATTATGGTCTCGATCTGACCGAGGGGCATCGTTTCGCGGTCAATATCCGCGCCCGCGCGTTCATGAAACCGGAAGCGCTGATGGCCGAACCATGCGATCTTGCCATTCTGGATTACCACACGATTGCCGATCCCAGCGTGGACAGCACAGTGGAATTCACCATCGAGCGTACGCAGACGGCGCATGGCCTGCTACTGTGGTTTGATGCTGATCTTGCCGAAGGTGTGCAGTTCTCCAACAGCCCCAGAGCGACCGAGCTGATCTACAAGCAGCAATTTCTGCCGTTTGAACGTCCGGTCAAAATCGCAGCAGGCGAACGGCTGCGCGCCCGCGTGCGCGCGATGTTTCAGGATGGCGATTATATTGCGTCGTGGGATACCGACATCGCATCAAGCGCCCTGCGCGAGGCACCTGTCAGTTTTCGCCAATCCACTTTCAAGGGCGCAGTCTTTTCGCCCGCCAGCCTCCGCCCGCACGCGCATGATCAGGTGCCCGTAACCACGGCGCAGATCATGATTGACCGCGACTGTCTTTCGCTGGTCGGCGAAGACCGTACGCTTGAAGATATTGCTCTGGCGCTGATGGAACAGCACCCCAGCGCATTTGGTTCAGCCAAGGCCGCACTGGATCATGTCACCAAACTGCTCGAACGCTACCGTAGCTAGCGGGTCTTCAGGCTATTCAGGGGACGGTCTGCGCCCTCTCAAGCCGGCGTTTCATGACGGGGTCGAGTGCATTCATGGTCGATTGATTGACCAATAGCCGGGTCTTGCCCTCGTGGTTGAGCGTGTCGCTCCACCAATTGCGACACAGGGTTGCGTAGATCAACGGACGTGCGATCGCGCTCCGGTTGGTCATGCCCTTGTGAAACACCCGGTAATCCCAAAGCAGCGCCGCGCCGACAGGCACGCGTGGTTCGAAATCAGGGTGCTCGGGATAGTCGTTTGCGCGGTGTGTCCGAAGGGCAAATCCGGTCGTCCCGGTCAGATCATTCATCTCGACCAATGGAATGGCGAGTGTGATGGCTGTCGCGGGCAGCATCAATTCAAGTGGATGGCCCGGAAACAGGATCCCTCCATCGCGATGCCAATGCTGCTCAGCAGCCCCGGGCAGCGCATTGATGACGCCCCATGAATCAAACACGAAATCAGGGCCGAGAGCCTCCGTCAAAACCCGCCCCACAGCAGGCGGCACGAGAATTTCGGGACTGGCCAACGATCGGGCAATTTCAACGGCTGTGTAGAATCGGCCATCAGACACAAACGCTTTGTCCGATGTCCTGTCAGCCTCGAAGAGGCGCGGGTGATGTTCCCGCAGCTCCGTCAGGCAGGTGGCAAGCAGCGCCGGGTCAACCGCGTTTTCAACCATGCAGACACCTTCGCGCCACAGCGCGGCGGCTTCTGTGTCCGGGAGCTGTTGCATCACTACTTTGTGCCTACCTTGAAATCATATTCGGGCCGGTTGCAGGACTACGTCGCTGATCATGGCAAGGCAAGGCCGCGCGATGGGCTTGATCCGCGTTCTTAAGTGATACCCTTGCCGACAGCATGCTTCACATCTTCGGCAATCCGTGCAAAGGCAGCCCAAACTGAGCCCGATGGGAGATGATCTTTGGTCAGTGACATGCTGCTGGAAAATTGGCGACCGAGCGAAGATGCCATTGATAATCCGGTTGGCGGTGAGACGGTCATTCTGCATCTCGGCAACGGCACCTACTATGGCTTGGACACCATCGGCAGTCTGCTGTGGGAAGGCCTGAAGGCCGGCAAAACGCCTGTCGGCATCTGCGGCGAAATCCTTGCAGCCTTCGACATCGAGCGCGAGACGGTGGAACAGGATCTACGGCGCTTCATGAATGAACTTTCTGATCACGGGCTCATTGTTCGAAGCTGAATCAGCCAGCCGCAAGTCTATGTGGCCGCGGCCATACGCGCAGTCTTGTTGCAAGCCGGTCACCAACTGATGCGAATACGCGGCCAAGTTCATTTTCCCCGACTTGTGGCACTCACCCTGCTGGCAACATGGGAGCTTGCGCTGGCGCGGCTTGCTTTGCCTCGGATCAAGCCTGCCGATGTGCTCCGCCGCAATGCAGTCGGCGCGGCCGTACTGAAAGCAAGCCCGCCAGCGGGTGAAGCGGCACAGCGATCTGCTGAAGTGGCTGCGGTCATATCCCGACTGGCCTTGCGGGTGCCGTGGCGCGCGGATTGTCTGGTGCAAGCCCTGGCGGGACAGCGCCTATTGCTTCGCCGTCATGTCGCAAGCGAGATCGTGATCGGCACCACCAAAGGCGGCGCTGGGGCATTCGAGGCCCATGCCTGGCTGCTGTATGAAGACACAGTGATTCTGGGGGGTGATGTCGCCCGGTTCGAGCGCCTGCTCGACTCAAGCGCGAACACGCCGAAACCGCGCTGACAGCTTTGATAGCGGCGACCATTTGCCCGAATCCCGCACGTCCGGGTGATTCGGGCGCGTCCTGCTGCCGCCAATTGGCCAGACCGTGCAATGATCGCACCTGGCGGGCCGCAGTTTCGGTTGTGACAAAGGCCGGAGCATAGGTTCTTGGCCAGCCACTGGCCCGAATCTGCTGCAAAGCAACATTCGTTTACCTTTTTTCCCTATCCAACGGTTGCCAAGCGTGCCGCAGTGCACTAGGGGTTAGTACGAAGAGACCTTAAAGAGGGCCCAGGCCATGATGAAGACTGTGAACCGCATTTTTCTGACTGCTGCTGCGGCAAGCATGGCTGTCCTGCCGGTTGCCGCTCAGGCGAACACGCGCGCTGGTGACAGCGGCGCGATCTACAGCACCTCGGCTCCGGGCCTTGGTCGTGCTGCTGAGGGCGAAGAAGTTGGTGGCGGCGGTGTCAGCATCATCATCGCGATCCTGGCTGCTGCGGCCGTGATTGGCGGCATCATCGTGGCCACCGATTCGGACGATGACGGCCAGTCGCCGGGTACCTAATTCCGATCGGGCCTGATAGGCCGACTGTCAGACTTTCAAAAGCGTCCGGTGCTGAGTCTCCGGGCGCTTTTTCGTTTACCCGATTCGTTGGAACTTCGCGCGTCCCATGACATCCGCAGCTTTGCAACTTGATCGGACTTCGGCTGCCCGCTTTGCGGGTGCCGCAGTCTCGTCCGTGCTGCTGGTGGCATTCTTGGCGGGTGGCGGCGGGAGCCGCTTCGCCCTTGCCAATCTTGCCGTGCAACTCATCGCGTTTGTCGCGATCGCATTGCACCGGGATAGCTTCATTGCCTTTTGGCGCGAATCACCGCTGGCGCTGCGCGGACTGATTATCGCGGCATTGCTGCTACCACTTCTCCAGATTATGCCCTTGCCCCCGACTGTCTGGAGCGCGCTACCCGGGCGAGACCTCGTTACGCGCTCGCTCGAAGTGACCGGTGGTAACAGTTGGATGCCGCTCAGTCTCGATCCACTGCGCACCCTGCTGGCGCTCAGCGCGCTGATCACGCCGCTGGCGGTTCTGATCGCGGGATGGTCCATTCCGCGCGACCGACTGATCCTGATTGGCTGGGCGACAGTTGGGCTCGGCGTGCTCACAGCTTTGTTTGGCCTCGTGCAATTGGGCGACGGCACGTCCGACGCCACTCTCTTTGGCGCGCGCGACCCCGGCGAATTGTTGCTCGGCACCTTTGCCAATCGCAATTCAACCGGACTGTGGCTGGGCTTTGCGGTAGGGCTGGCGGCGCTTTTGCCCGCCCCGCGTCCCCATCCGGCCGTGCTGCTGACCCGGCTGGCCGTATGTGTGCTGCTGGTAGTGGCAATTATCCTGACACAATCGCGCACCGCGCTGGTGCTGGCTTTGGTGCCACTGGCCATTGGCGCGATGCGGGCGCTGTGGTGGGCCCTAAAGCAAAGCGGACAGCGCGCGCAAACCGGCAGCCGGGCAGGCCGGCCAATCCTGCTCGCAGTGGGCGCCTTGGCGTTGGCGGCGACGGGCGCGACGACACTGGTGTTCGCCGCGCCGGGACGGCTCAGCGACACACTCGAACGGTTCGAGGCGAAAGACAATCCGCGGCGCTTCATCTGGGACGATGCGTCCTACAGCGTTGATCGCTATTGGCCCGCTGGGTCGGGCATGGGTACGTTTGACGAGGTTTTTCAGGTTGACGAAGCGCTTGAGAACCTGACCACACGACGCGCTGGGCGAGCGCATAATGATTACATCGAACTGGCTATCGAAGCCGGGCCATTCGGTCTGCTGCTGGCGGCAATGTGGCTGGTGCTGATCGGGTGGTTAAGCTGGCGCGCGCGGCAATCATCGCTGCGCTGGGCGGCTTGGGCGGGCAGCTCGTTCCTGCTGACCATCGCGCTGCAATCGATTACCGATTACCCGTTGCGAAATCAGACCATGCTTGCCTTTGCCGGGTTTGCGCTGTTGCTTCTGACCCGTATCGCCTCTGACCGCGACAGGCAGGTGCGGTCATGATCGGGCGCATCATCTGGTGGGCTGCGCTGCTGGCAATGGCGCTGGTGACAGTTGCATTGCAGATCGACAAGCAGTCCGAGGTTTCTCCGGCACTGGCCCCGCTGGTGCCTGCCCCTTTGCGAAATTTTGCTCAGACCAAACTGGCCGCCGCCGCCACCGATGGCGGCGATCCCGCGGTGGCTCTGGCAGAGGCGCGCAAACTGGTGCGTCAGCGCCCGGTGCCGGCCGAATATCTCACGTTGCTGGCCGTGGCGCAGACCAAGGCCGGACAAGGCGAAGCCGCCGGTCTGACGATCCAGATCGCCGCACAGCGCGGCTGGCGCGAACCATTGGCGCAGGAGTCGGTCCTGCGACTGGCTTTGGCCGCCGGGGACAAACCCGAAGCTGCACGCCGTTATGCTGCGCTGTTCCTGCGCGACGCCACACCCGATGCCTTGCTCGAAGAACTCGGCCCGGCGGTACTGGAGGCAACCGATGGCCCCGGGCAGCAGACCATGTCTGAGATCGTCAGCGGTGCAGAACGCTGGCATGTACGGTTCCTGCGGCGCGGTGCTCGCGTCATGCCGCCCAAGGCATTCAGCGCTATCGCGATTGCCAGTCAGAGCCAGGGCGCCCGGTTCGATTGCGCCGCGCTCAATCAGGCGATTCAGGTGGTGACCCGCCGTGATCCCGAAGCCGGTCAGCAATTGCAGCAGGCTGGCGACGGCTGCCCACAGCCCAATCTCTGACTGCGTTCAGCAATTATAGCGTGCGGATAATCCCCGAAAAATCGGTGCCCGCATTGTCCTTGGCAAAGGCTTCGTAGATCGCGCGGGCGTGCTCGCCCAGTTCAACCTTGGCGCCTGCGCCTGCCGCCGCCTCCATCGCCAGCCGCAGGTCTTTCAGCATTAGCCCGGCGGCAAATCCGCCCTGATAGTCATTGTCGGCAGGGGTGACCGGGCCGACGCCGGGGACCGGGCAATAGGACGTCATTGACCAGTTCTGGCCCGATGAGACGCTGGAAATGTCGTAGAACGTCTGCGCGTCCAGCCCCAGTTTTTCGGCCATGGCGAAGGCCTCACAGGTGCCGATCATGTGGATCGCCAGCAGCATGTTGTTGCAGATCTTGGCGGCCTGCCCATTGCCGGCGTCGCCGGCATGGATCACCGCCTTGCCCATCGCGGCGAGGATCGGCTCAGCGCGGGCGAAGGCATCGGGGGTGCCGCCGACCATGAAGGTCAGCGTGCCAGCATTGGCCGCGGCAATCCCGCCGGAGACGGGTGCATCGACCATCTGGTAGCCGTGCGCTTCAGTGACCGCAATCACCTCACGCGCGGTGGCGACGTCGATGGTGGAGCAATCGAGCAGGATCGCGCCTTCAGGAGCGTGGCCTATCACATCGTCCCAATAGACCTGTTTGACGATCTGGCCGTTGGGCAGCATCGAGACGACCGCTTCGGCGCCTGCGCAGGCTTCCATGGCGGTAGCGAAGGTTTCGCACCCCGCATGGCGCGCGGCGGCGAGTGCGGGTTCGCTGAGGTCGAATGCGCGGACTTCGTGCCCGGCCTTGACCAGATTGGCAGCCATCCCGCCGCCCATGTTGCCGAGGCCGATAAAGGCGATTTTCATTTTGGCTTCCCTCTCAATTCGTTATTGCGAGCGACCAGAGGTCGCGCGGCAATCCATGGCGCGGCATTGGCGAAATGGTGGAACATGGATTGCTTCGTCACTGCGTTCCTCGCAATGACGAGTTTTGGGAGGCTCACCGCCCCTTCCACTGCCCTTCACGCTTCTCGATGAAGGCCGCCATGCCTTCGGCCTTGTCTTCCGACGCGGTCAGGATCTGGAAGATGCGGCGTTCGACGATCAGACCCTGATCGAGCGTCATTTCAAACGCCGAGTTCACCATCTCCTTGTTGGCGATCACCGCCATCGGCGGCATCGCGGCGATGGTAGCGGCGGTCTTCAGGGTTTCAGCAAGCAACTCCTCATGCGGCACCACGCGCGCCACCAGATTGCTGCGCTCGGCCTCTTCGGCTGCCATCATCCGGCCCGTCAGACACATTTCCATGCTCTTCGACTTACCGATCGCGCGGGTCAG
>DAIQNS010000128.1:0-6624 GCA_036788315.1 Alteraurantiacibacter sp.
AGAACCGCCGCGTGGAAATCATGTACGGCCCCAATTCGGGCATGTAAGCCAACGCCCTTCGGGGTGACAGGACAGGGGCCGGGGAAGCGATTTCCCGGCCCTTTTCTTATTGCCAGGCCCTTTTCTAATGGCAGGAAAGTTGGAGCCGCAGAATCAAACAGCGGCTTCTGGCACCAGCGCGCGCAAAGCGACCGTTTCGCGCCTTCTGACTATTCTAAGGCGCAGGCGAAAGGGCACATGTGCCTATAGAAGGGCACAGATCAGCGTCTGCGCCAATCGCGAATCACCGTGATTGGCGCCGTGCGCCGCTAATCCCGCGCCTTGGCGGCCAGCATCGCCATGCTGGGGCGAATCGGGCTGATGTCATAGCCAGCGCGCGCTGCGCATGCGCCGATTTCCTCAAGATCCGTGCCTTGCTGTGCCTGTGCCAGAGACCACAGGAAAGTCGACCGCGTGCCCGAGCGGCAGAAGGCCAGCACTTTCCCTTCGGTGCTGCTCAGCGCCTGAGTCATCGCAGCAATTTCCGATTCGCCAAAGCCCCCTTGCCCGATGGGAATGGCCACATATGCCATACCGGCCACGCCCGCTGCGCGCGCAATTTCAGCGCCTTCTGGCTGATCGGGGGCCTCGCCATCGGGCCGGTTATTGATCACCAGACTGAACCCCTGAGCAGCCGCTTCGGCAAGGTCGCTGCTCTCAAACTGAGGGCTGGCAAAGAAGCTTTCGGTCAATTTTCTGAAGTCGCTCATCTGCTCTCCTCGGGCGATATGCGCTGCAATCTTGTCACGCCTGAAACTGTAACCTGCATCTAAGCTTAAATCATTCGCCTCAGGGGTCAATTTCCTCTATGAGGCTGTACTGTAGTGGTTGGGCAAGTCCACCACTTCCGCTCGGCACTTCTTCGTCCGTGGTGCCGACCGCATGTCGAGGGCGGTATTGAAGGCTTTTTGGGTTCATGGGTTACGATAGAGGGCGTCGCGGTCGGGGACGTGACAAGCGCGACGGTTTTGGCGAAGACAATTTCGATCCATTCGGTGAAGGCAGCCCGCCTGCAGGCGGTGGCTGGCGCGACAATGATCGTGGTGGCGGCTTCGGCGGTGGCTCGGGCGGCAGTGCTGGCGGCGGCGGTTGGCGCGACAATGATCGCGGCGGCGGCTTCGGCGGCGGCTCGGGCGGCAGTGCTGGCGGCGGCGCTGGCCGCGGCGGACCTCGCGGCGGCGCTGGTGGCGGCGGCGGCGGAATGCCTGCCCAGGTCGTGGGCGCTGGTACCGGCAAAGTAAAATTCTTCAACACCCAGAAGGGCTTCGGCTTCATCCAGCGTGATGAGGGCGGCGAAGATGTGTTTGTTCACATCAGCCAGGTCGAGCGCGCTGGCCTTGAAGGTCTCGCCGAAGGGCAAGAGTTGCAGTTCAACCTGGTGGATCGCGGCGGCAAGGTTTCGGCTGCTGATCTGCAGGTTGTTGGCGATGTCATTGAAGTCGAAAAGAAAGCGCCTCAGCGCGAGCTGACCGGCGAAAAGGCCGTGGGCACGGTCAAGTTCTTCAATGCGATGAAGGGCTTCGGCTTCATTACGCGCGACGATGGCAAAGAGGATGCCTTCGTGCACATCAGCGCGATCGAGCGTTCGGGTCTGTCAGGTGTCGAAGAGGGCGACCGATTCGAATTCGATCTCGAAGTCGATCGACGAGGCAAATACTCGGCCGTCAATCTGGTTCCGGTGCAGAGCTAAGGCTTTTCATTGGACTGGCAGGCGGCCGCAGTTTTCACCGGCCGCCTCCCGAGAATTCAGCATCGGCATAAGGCGGCCCCCAAAGCGATTTGGGCGTGCCGCCATTTGCTTTTGTTTGTGAGGAATTTCTGATGTCGATTACGCCCTTGATGCCCGTCTACCCCCGGTGCGGCGTGCGGCCCGTGCGCGGCGAGCACTGCCATCTCATTTCCGAGGACGGCACGCGCTATCTCGATTTTGCATCGGGCATTGCGGTCAATCTGCTCGGCCATTCGCATGAAGGGCTGATCTCCGCGATCCAGCAGCAGGCGGCGACCTTGATGCACGTTTCCAACCTTTACGGCAGCCCGCAGGGCGAAGCTCTGGCGCAGATGCTGGTCGATCAGACCTTTGCCGATACGGTGTTTTTTACCAATTCGGGCGCCGAGGCGGTCGAATGCGCCATCAAGACCGCGCGCGCCTATCACCAGGCTGGCGGGCGGGAAGATCGCTTCGAGTTGATCACGTTCAAGAACGCGTTTCACGGACGCACCATGGCAACGATCAGCGCCAGCAATCAGCAGAAGATGCATCAGGGCTTTGCGCCCTTGCTCCCTGGTTTCCGCTATGTCGATTTTGACGATCTGGAAGGCGCGAAAGCTGCTATGGGACCGCATACGGCAGGTTTTCTGGTCGAGCCGGTGCAGGGCGAAGGCGGCATTCGCGCGGGCTCTGCGGAGTTCCTCAAGGGGCTGCGCGCGCTCGCCGACGAGCATGATCTGATGCTGGTGTTTGACGAGGTGCAATGCGGCATGGCCCGCACCGGCACGCTTTTCGCCTATGAGCAATATGGCCTCGTGCCCGATATCATGGCTATCGCCAAAGGCATCGGGGGCGGCTTCCCGCTTGGCGCATGTCTTGCCAGCGAGGAAGCTGCGCGCGGCATGACTTTTGGCACGCACGGCTCGACCTATGGCGGGAATCCGCTTGCGATGGCCGCAGGCATGGCCGTGATGGACGCGGTCGCCAATGAGCAGTTTCTGGCAGAAGTGCGTGCGACCAGCGAACGCCTGCGGGGCCGGCTCGAGCAGTTCATCGGGAACTATCCCGAGCTTTTCGAAGCCGTGCGCGGCATGGGTCTGATGCTGGGGATCAAGATGAAAATCGAGCCGCGGCCCTTCATGGTGCATTTGCGCGACAATCACCAATTGCTGACCGTCGCTGCTGGCGATCAGACCTTGCGGCTTTTGCCGCCGCTTGTCATCGGCGATGCGGAAATCGACGAGTTCTTCGACAAGCTTTCGGCGGCTGCCGCCGATTTTGCGGTGGAAGAACCTGCATGAGCGGCCTTCCAGCCGGGCAGCGGCATTTTTGCGAGCTATCGGACGCAGGGGGCGATGCGATCGCTGCCATGCTGAACGATGCGCTCGACACCAAGCGGGCACGGCTTGGCCAGCCGCGTGGGACAATTGATGCAGGTGCACCGCTGGCAGGCCATGTGCTGGCCATGGTGTTCGAGAAGAGTTCGACGCGCACCCGCGTGAGCTTTGATGTCGCCATGCGACAGCTTGGCGGATCGGCGCTCATTCTGGAGGCTGGCACCTCGCAGTTGGGGCGGGGAGAAAGCGTCGCCGATACAGCGCGCGTCCTCAGCCGGATGGCGGACGTGATCATGGTGCGCACCGATGATCACACCAAGATCGAGGCCATGACGCGCCATGCCAGCGTGCCGGTGATCAATGGCCTGACCGACCGTTCGCATCCGTGCCAGATCATTGCAGATCTCTTGACGATCATCGAGCACGGCAAGCCCTTGCCTGGGCTTGAGCTCGCATGGCTGGGCGATTGCAACAATGTGATGAATTCGCTCGTCGAGGCGGCCGGGCTGATGAAGTTCAACATCCGTATCGGAACGCCAAAGGGCTATGTTCCCGATCCAGCCTATATCGATGAGGCGCGGGCAAGGGGCGTGGCGATCAGCTTGACGCATGATGCGCACGAGGCGGCAAGGGGCGCCGACATTGTCGTCACGGACACATGGATTTCCATGGGCCAAGCTCATGCCGATGCCAAGTTGCGAGAGCTTGCGCCGTATCAGGTCAACGGTGCCTTGATGGCGCTTGCCAAGCCGGATGCAAAGTTCCTGCATTGCCTTCCAGCGCATGTCGGCGACGAGGTTTCGCAGGAGGTCTTCGAGGGCGCGCAATCGGTGGTGTTTGATGAAGCGGAAAACCGCATTCATGCGCAAAAATCGGTGTTGAAGTGGTGCCTTGGTGCACTCTGAGGCACGAAGCTTAACTTCGCAGCCGCACGCCCCATATAATTGCCATGACAGTGCCAAAGACACAATCCACCGCTTCCGAAACAGGTTTTGACCAGCTCCTGGGGTTTACCCTACCGGCGCGAAACGCGCGTGGCCGCATTGTACGCCTCGGGCCAGTGCTTGATCAAATTCTTGGCGCTCATGATTATCCCCCTGCGCTCAAGCATTGCCTCGCAGAAGCGCTCGTCCTGACCGCGCTGATGGGAAGCCTGCTCAAGGACGCTGGGGATCAATTGACCATGCAGGCGCAAGGCAAGGGAGGGGCAATTGATTTCCTGGTGTGCGATTTTCGCGACGGAGAGCTCAGGGGCTATGTCAACCAGTCGGAAATTCCAGGGGCTGATCTTGGCGCGAACAGCTCGCTCGGCTCGCTCTTTGGCGAAGGCTATCTAGCGATTACCTTCGACATCGCCGCCAGCGGCAAACGCTATCAGGGAATTGTCCCGCTTGAAGGAAGCTCACTTTCGCACGCGGTCGAGAGCTATTTCGGGCAAAGTGAGCAAATCCCCACGCTGGTCCGGACTGCCATTCGCTCCGAGACCAACGGCTGCATAGCATCCTGTTTGCTGGTGCAGCATCTGGCCGAAGGCGAGGAAGGGCGCGAGCGGCTTCATGTGCGCCTCGACCACCCCGAGTGGGAACATGTCGCAATTTTGGCGGCTTCGGTAAGGCATGACGAACTGGTCGATCCGCAATTGGCGATGGAAGCGGTTGTATGGCGCCTCTTCCATGAAGAAAGCGAAGTTCGAGTGGAGACTGGCCATCAACTAACCCGCGGATGTCGCTGCACAAAAGAACACTTTGAAAGCGTGCTGTCCCGCTTCCCCAAGGAGGAACGAAGGGATATGGCAGACCAAAGCGGGATCATCAGAATAGATTGTGCGTTCTGCTCGCGTGATTTTGTCATTCAGAACTGACAAGCGACAAATTCTAGCAACTGTAGTATCCTGTTCATTGATGCAGTGTTATTGAGAGCCCTGAAAGGGGGATTGCCATGCTCACTTTGAGATCTGCGTCGGCTTTTTTGGCAGCACTGGCCGCAGGCACTTTGCCCGCTGCGGCGCAAGGCCCCGAACTTGCGATGCTTGATAATTTGCAGAAGGGCAGTTGGACGATAGCCTTACGCAGTGATGGATCAGAGCGACAGGTATGTATCCGGACCGGTCGCGAATTCGTGCAATTGCGTCACGCCCAGTCGGGCTGCTCGCGCTATGTCGTGGAAGATAGCGCGCGGCAGGTGACCGTGCAGTACACCTGCCGTGGCAGTGGCTATGGGCGAACCACGATCCGGATGGAAAGCCGGGGGCTGGTGCAGGTCAGCAGCCAGGGCATTCATTCTGGCACGCCCTTCTCGCTCGTAGGCGAGGCGCGCCAAACCGGTGCTTGCTGAGCCCGGCTAGGCAGCCCCTTGCATAGCTTTGATCGAGACCGTAGCGCCCGATCACATGACAGATATTCCCAAGAATGCAGTTGTACTGTTGTCGGGCGGGCTCGATTCCACCGTTGCCGCCGCGATGGCGATAGAGAGCGGATTTGCCCTGAATGCGCTGACTATCGACTATAATCAGCGCCATCGCCGCGAATTGCAGGCGGCACAGGCCGTTGCCGCAATGCTCAAGGCGCAGCGACACATCACACTGCCTCTGGATTTATCGCTTTTCGGCGGCTCCGCCCTAACTGAGGATATCGCAGTGCCCAAAGACGGGGTCGGCGAAGGTATCCCGGTGACTTACGTTCCGGCGCGCAATTTGGTTTTTCTGTCGCTTACGCTCGCTTGGGCTGAGGCGATCGGAGCAAACGACATCTTTATCGGAGTGAATGCTCTGGATTATTCCGGTTATCCCGATTGTCGTCCGGAATTCATTGCCAGCTTTGCCGAAACAGCCCGGCTTGCAACGAAACAAGGGGCCACTGGAGCCAGCTTCACCATTCATGCACCGTTGCAGCATTGGGACAAGGCCCGCATCGTGAAGGAGGCCATCAGGCTTGAGCTCGACTTGTCGCGAACATGGTCGTGTTACGATCCGACGCCAGCGGGAAAACCCTGCGGACTGTGCGATTCATGCCGCTTGCGCGCCAAGGGTTTTGCTGAGGCGGGGGTGCCTGATCCGGCGCTGGCCTAACGCCGCTTGCCTGCCTAGGCCGGCGGAAGGATGCCGGCGGCCGCAAGCGCAAGCACAATTTCGTCTATCGCTGTCCGCGCCTCTGCGTCGATTGTGGTTCCGCCCGCGGGCGAAACTATGGCCGCTGCGCGCTGCCATTCTCCATCAAAGCGCGCACTTTGAAGCGCGGATTTGTCGAACGCGGTCATACCTGCGACCGGCGAGGCAAACAGCCAGTTACCGCTTTGCCGCAGCGCGATTTCGCCGCTGCGATTGATCCATGCCCCGGTTGGCGAAGGGCCCACAATCCACGCTTCGCCTTCTGGCGGGTCCGCAGGCGGAACATCTGCATCGCCTTCGACGACAAGATACAAAAGGCCGTCGATGCGCGAAAGCGCCTCATTGACGAAGAACTCCTTCTGCGCCTGGGCAGCAAGCATGGCTATGCTGCGGTCCGCGCAGACTATCGGGTTCGGCCGCGCCATAGAGCA
>DAIQNS010000129.1:0-4852 GCA_036788315.1 Alteraurantiacibacter sp.
GACACGCGCAGTTTTCGCTTATGACGAGCGGCTGCGCCTTTTGCCCGATTATCTCCAGCAGCTGGAAATGGAATCGAACGGCAAGAGGGTAAAGCTCGACGGTTCGCCTGCTGCCTCGACTGCGCCGATCACCTGGGGCGGAGTCGGCACCGATGCGCAGCACGCGGTGTTCCAGCTACTGCATCAGGGGACGCATCTTGTGCCGGTGGACTTCATCGCGAGTATCGAGCCGGGCGACATGCTCGACGCCGCGCATCATCACATCCTCCTGACGAACTGCTTCGCGCAGGGCGCCGCGTTGATGACGGGCAAGCACAGCGATGATCCCCATCGCCATTATCCGGGCAATCGGCCTTCGGCGACGATCCTTGTCGATGATCTGGATGCAGCAACATTCGGCGCGCTCGTGGCGTTTCACGAACACCGCGTGTTCGCGGCTGCCGTGCTGATGGACATCAACCCGTTCGACCAGTTTGGCGTCGAACTCGGCAAGGAAATGGCCAAGAAGATCGAAAAGGGCGGCGAACGGTTTGATG
Organism: Alteraurantiacibacter sp.; assembly: GCA_036788315.1. GTDB lineage: Bacteria > Pseudomonadota > Alphaproteobacteria > Sphingomonadales > Sphingomonadaceae > Alteraurantiacibacter. Next base: position 537 of record DAIQNS010000129.1, read on the forward strand.
CCAGCACCGAGGCTCTGTTGAAAGCGGCGGGAGTAGGCTAAGGCCTGCAGATGACTTTCCCCATCATCTTCGCCGTCGCCTGGGCTGTGATCCTCGGACTTGTCGGCGGGCTGCTGACCAAGATCGGGGAATGGTACCGCAATCTCGCCAAGCCCAGCTGGCAGCCGCCGGACTGGTTGTTCGGCCCGGCCTGGACGATTATTCTCGGGCTGGCGGCATGGGCCTTCGTGCTGTGCTGGGATGCGGCTGAGGCTGCGGGGCAGGGCGGTTTCCTGATCGCGCTCTATGGCATCAACGCTGTTTTCCATTTCCTGTGGTCACCGATTTTCTTCACGCTGCGGCGGCCCGATTGGGCACTGATCGAAGTGCCCTTCCTGTGGCTCTCGGTGCTCTCGCTGACCGTGTTCCTGCGCGAGTGGTCGGTGCTCGCAAGCTGGCTGATTGTGCCCTATCTGGTTTGGGTGAGCTTTGCGGCGATCCTGAACTGGAAGATCGTGCAATTGAACAAGCCGTTTGGCGCAGTACAAACCGGCTGAGCGCCGAATTGCATTGACTTTGCGCGCTTTTGCGCCCATCTGCCGCCGTATCGAAGCGCGCTAGCCAGCGTGAAGTGGCGGAAACTGACAGAATTCCGCCCCGGCCGCCTTCGGTTTTTCCAATGGACTTCCCTTTTCACGCGGGTCGTTTTGACACCCCCGCGACCGCGCGCCGATTCCGGCTGCGCGCCGCATATTTTTTGCGAGTTACCATGACACAATTTACAGACCTCGGGCTGTCGCAGCCCGTTCTCCAAGCCCTTGATATGAAGGGTTATACCGTGCCCACGCCAATTCAGGCGCAGGCCATTCCCGCCGTGCTCGAAGGGCGCGATCTGCTCGGCATTGCCCAGACCGGCACCGGCAAGACCGCCGCTTTCATGCTTCCCAGCATCGACAATCTGCGCAAGGCGGGCAAGCAGGTGCCGTTCAAATCCTGCCGCATGCTGGTGCTTGCGCCAACGCGCGAGCTGGCCGGACAGATAGCCGATAGCGCGCGCGATTACGGCGCGCTTGCCAGCCTCAAGGTGCATTCGATTGTCGGCGGCACTTCGGTCAGCAAGGACCGCAACAAGTTGAACCGGGGCTGCGATATTCTCGTGGCAACGCCCGGCCGTCTGCTCGATCTGATCGATCAGAAAGCATTCAATCTCACCGGCGTGGAAATCCTCGTCCTCGACGAGGCCGACCAGATGCTCGATCTGGGCTTTATCCATGCGCTTCGCCGCATCCATCAGCTTGCGCCAAAGGAGCGTCAGACGCTGTTCTTCAGCGCCACCATGCCCAAGCAGATCAAGGAACTGGTCGGCGCCTATTGCAAGGATCCGGTGCAGGTTTCGGTCACCCCCGCTGCCACTACGGCAGAGCGAATTTCGCAATATCTGCTGATGGTGCAGCAGGATGAGAAGCAGGCATTGCTTGGCATGATCCTGTCGGGCCGTCACGAAGTGCCCGGCAAGATCGAGCGCGTGCTCATCTTCACCCGCACCAAGCATGGCGCGGACCGGGTGGTGAAAAAGCTCGAGATGCAAGGTATTCCGGCCAATGCGATCCACGGCAACAAGAGCCAGCCGCAGCGCCAGCGCGCGCTTGACGAGTTCAAGCGGGCCAAGACCCCGGTGCTTGTGGCCACCGATGTGGCCGCGCGCGGGATCGATATTCCCGGCGTCTCGCACGTCATCAATTACGAACTGCCCAATGTGCCCGAGCAATATGTGCACCGTATCGGGCGCACCGCGCGGGCTGGTGCTGACGGCGTGGCGATTGCCTTTTGTGCCGAGGATGAACGCGCTTATCTCAAGGATATCCGCAAGGTCACCGATGCCGAGTTCGAACGTCTGCCGCTGCCGGAGAATTTCCGCGCCGTGGTCGAAGGGGTTGGGCCGACCAAGCCCGATGTGCGCCAGCCGCGTCAGCGCGTGACACCAAAGCCGCGTCATGGCGGCGGTACAGGGGCTTCACGGCCCAAGCAGCGCTCTGCCCAAGGAGGTCGTTCGGAAGGCTCGGGCCGCGAAGATGGAGCCAAGCGTCCCAATCGCTCCAAGCGCCCCGGCGGCCCCAATGGCCAGCGCCGGCAAAGGCCTGCGCAATAGCGCTTTCTTAACCACGTGACAGCTATTGCCCCTGCAACGCCAAACGCTTGCAGGGGCAGCCGCTTTCATGATCAGAACCAAGACCACGCTCGTCATCGGAGCAGGTGCCGGTTACGAGCTGGAAATGCCCGACGGCCGCGAGCTGTTGAGCAAGGTGGCGCAGGGCTTCGATTTCATTCGCCTCGGCACCGATCTCCAAACGCGCGACATGGTCCAGCTCGACAAGCATTTCGACAAGTTTGCAAAGCGCGTCGGCGCCACGCGGGAAAAGCTTCATGAAGCAGGCGGGGCGATCCGCATTTCCGCGCGCATTGCCAGCAGCGTCGATGCCATCCTCGAACAGCACGGCACCGATCCGCTGGTGCAGGCGGCAGGCAAGCTTGCGATCGTGTTTTACACCTTGCAGGCCGAGGCGCGTTCTCCGCTGGCGCTGGAGCCGCGCGATCCGGGCGATCTGCCCTTGCGCGGCAATGAGAACTGGTTGTTCCAGCTTGGCCGCCTGATTGTCGACGGTGTCCCGCGCAGCCAGGCCGACAAGTGTTTCGACAATCTCTCGATCATCAATTTCAATTATGACCGCGCGATCCAGCACTATTTGCCCTGGGTCGCGCATATGGCTTTCGGGATGACGCTGAGCGAAGCGCGCCAGCTGGTCGGCAACAAGCTGCGCATTACCCATCCTTTCGGCAATGTCGGTCGCCTGCCGTGGGAGCAGGGCGAAAGGCCCGATGCCGAATGGGGCAATGAGGAGCCGTGGAACATTCACAATCTCGTGAACGAAATCCGCACCGCGTCCGAACTGAAAAGCAAGCCGCAGATGGGCCAGTTTCTCATCAGCGAGATCGCTGGCGGCAAGCGGCTTGTATTCCTCGGCTTCGGCTTCGAGCCTGCCGCGACGGCGCTTCTGTTCGATTATTCGCTCAGCCATGATCCCGATGTGCTGGTCAATATCCAGGGCATGAATGCGAGCACGAAAGCCGCCGTTTACCGCTTGCTCAAGCGGCAGACCGGCATCGAGGATGACAATCTCATCTCGATCGTGGAAACCCGCGCCTTCCAGATGCTGCGCGATTACGCGCTCTTGCTTGAAAACTAGGCGCGCCGCGCGAAGCTCCTGCTGCGCCAAGCCAAGCTCTCCCGGTTGGCAAGCGGACATGCTTGCCGCATAGGGCGCGCATTGCAGCAGCAGGAGATGACAGCATGGCCGAGTATGATTTCGATCTGTTCACTATCGGAGCGGGATCGGGCGGCGTGCGGGCGAGCAGGGTTGCCGCTGCATACGGCGCCAAAGTGGCAGTTGCCGAGGAATACCGGGTCGGGGGGACCTGCGTCATCCGCGGCTGCGTGCCCAAGAAGATGCTCGTCTATGGCGCGCATTTCGCCGAGGATCTGGAAGATGCCGAAGCTTTTGGCTGGAGCGTCGAGGGCAAGAGCTTCGACTGGGTAAAGCTGCGCGACAATGTGCAACGGGAGATCGACCGGCTGAACGGGCTTTATACCGAAACGCTCGAGAATCACGATGTGACGATCTTCGGGGAACGCGCCCAGATCACCGGCGCGCACGAGATCACGCTGGCAAGCGGGAAGCAGGTGACCGCGAAATACATCCTGATCGCCACCGGCGCGCATCCGCACGTGCCGCAGTTCGCGGGCTGCGATTTTGGCATCACCTCGAACGAGGCGTTTCATCTGCCTGCGATTCCCGAGCGCATGCTCATAGCGGGCGGGGGCTATATCGCCAACGAGTTTGCGGGCATTTTCAACGAATTCGGCAGCAAGGTCACGATCATCAACCGGACCGACCAATTGCTGCGCTCGTATGATCAGAGCCTGAGCGACCGGCTGCTGCAGATCAGCCTGACCAAGGGGATCGATTTCCGCTTTCACGCCGAATTCCAGAAAATCGAGCAGCTCGATAATGGCAAGCTGCTTGTTCACATGAGCAATTTCGAGCCTGCCGAGTTCGACTGCGTTATGTACGCAACGGGCCGCGTGCCCAATATTGCCGGGCTCGGGCTGGAGGCCGCAGGCGTTGAGGTGGGCAAACTTGGCGAGATCCTGGTGGACGAATACAGCCAGACCAATGTCGATCATATCTACGCCGTGGGCGATGTGACCAACCGCGTGCAATTGACGCCGGTGGCGATCCGCGAGGGGCAGGCTTTTGCCGATACCGTGTTCGGCAAGG
>DAIQNS010000129.1:4862-6545 GCA_036788315.1 Alteraurantiacibacter sp.
CATCCCGAGCGCTGTCTTCAGCCATCCGCCGATTGCCGCTGTGGGTCTGACCGAGGGCGAAGCGCGCAACAAGCTGGGTTCGATCAAGGTCTACCAATCGGACTTCCGGCCGATGAAGAATGTCGTTGCAGGCCGCAACGAGCGCGGGCTTTACAAGATGATCTGCGATGCCGCGACCGGGAAGATCGTGGGCATTCACATGATCGGGCCCGATGCTCCCGAGATCATGCAGGCTGCCGCAGTCGCGGTGAAAGCCGGGCTGACCAAGGCCGATTTCGACGCGACCACCGCAATCCATCCGACAATGGCGGAAGAACTCGTGCTGATGCGCTAGGCGCGCCGCTTCGCCCATGTCCGCACAGCGATTGTCCCGCGCAAATGGCAGTGCGTGCACCCTTGGCACTTCCTAGAGGCACGCCCTGCAATCATTGACGCTAGTCCGGACACACGGCTACGTGATCATGGGGATGAGGCGAAGGAGCGCGCATGTCGGCCAATATCGAGGAAATGGAACGCAGGCGCGCAGCCGCTCATCTGGGCGGCGGGGAAGCGCGCATCGCCGCGCAACATGCCAAGGGCAAGCTGACCGCGCGTGAACGGCTCGAGGTGCTGCTCGACGAAGGCTCTTTCGAGGAGCTGGACACCTACGTCGAGCATGATTGTGTGGATTTCGGCATGGATGCGCAGCGCATTCCGGGCGACGGCGTGGTCACCGGATCAGGCACGATCAACGGGCGTCTGGTGTATGTTTTTTCACAGGATTTCACCGTGTTCGGCGGCTCGCTGTCCAAGCGCCATGCGGAGAAGATCTGCAAGGTGATGGACACCGCGATGAAAGTCGGCGCGCCGGTCATCGGCCTCAACGACAGTGGCGGCGCGCGCATTCAGGAAGGCGTGGCCTCGCTCGGCGGTTATGCCGAAGTGTTTCAGCGCAATGTGCTCGCCTCAGGCGTGGTGCCGCAATTGTCGCTGATCATGGGACCATGCGCGGGCGGGGCGGTCTATTCGCCTGCCATGACCGATTTCATCTTCATGGTGAAAGACAGCTCCTACATGTTCGTCACCGGGCCCGAAGTGGTGCGGACCGTGACCAACGAAATCGTCACGCAGGAAGAGCTGGGCGGCGCGGTCACGCATACGACCAAGACTTCGGTGGCTGATCTCGCCTGCGAAAACGACATCGAGACGCTGCTTGCCGCGCGCGAATTGATGGGCTTCCTGCCTGCTTCCAACCGCGCCGATCTGCCCGTGCTGCCAACGCAGGATCCCTGGGACCGGATCGAGGACAGCCTCGACACGCTGATCCCGGCGAATGCGAACCAGCCTTACGACATGCACGAGGTGATCGCGAAAACGGTCGACGAGGGCACGTTCTTCGAAATTCAGCCCGCGCACGCCGCCAACATCATCACCGGCTTTGGCCGCGTGGAAGGCCGCCCGGTGGGCATTGTCGCAAATCAGCCGATGGTGCTGGCAGGCGTGCTCGATATCAATGCGAGCAAGAAAGCGGCGCGTTTCGTGCGCTTTTGCGATGCCTTCAGCATTCCGATCGTGACGCTGGTCGATGTCCCCGGCTTCCTCCCCGGCACCGCGCAGGAGTTGGGCGGCATCATCAAGCACGGCGCCAAACTGCTGTTCGCCTATGCCGAGGCGACCGTGCCCAAGATCACGATCATCACCCGC
>DAIQNS010000130.1:0-3046 GCA_036788315.1 Alteraurantiacibacter sp.
GCGAGCCGCTCGTCCGAAATCTCGCCGGTCCAGTCGTGCCCTTCGCGCAGCGCGGCAATGCGCCGTTCGGAAATGTCAAAGCCGATCACATCGCCGAACTTTTCCGCCAGCGCGACCGCCACCGGCAGGCCGACATAGCCCAGCCCGATCACGGCAATCGCTTCCTTCGCCTGGCCCGGACGCTCCGCCGCGGCGGGTGCGCTGGCCTCAGGCTCGTGAAGCTCCGCGAAATCGAGAGCGGCGCTTTCGCTGCCTGGTTCGTCCGGAATTGCGCGCCGTTCTACCATCATGCCTACCCGTGCTTGCGGACATTGCCGCCAGCCTGCGCCCGGCCGATGCCCAGAATATCCATCACTTCGCGATTGACCTTGCCGACTTCGTAAAGCCGTTCGATCATCGCGCGTCCGGCCAATCCGTATGCGGCACAAAGCGATGGGTCATCGGCAAGTGCATCCATTGCGGAATGAATGGCCCGGGCGTTGCGCACAGGTACGAGCAGGCCGGTTTCCCCATGGATTGCGGTTTCGCGGCATCCAGGTGCATCAGTGGTGATGACAGCGCGGCCCATTGCCGCTGCTTCAAGCACGGTGCGCGGGGTTCCCTCGCGATAAGAGGGCAAGACGAACACGCTCGCCTCGGCATAAGCGCGCCGCATGTCTTCGACCCAGCCGAGCCATTCCACGCCGCCCGCGATCCAGCGCTCGAGTTCCGCGCGCGCAATCGAGGATGGCGCATCATCCAGATCGCCGGCAATGACAAAGCGGCAATCGCTGCGGTGCGCCTTCATGGTCAGTGCCGCCTCGGCAAATTCGCGCACCCCCTTGTCGGCCAGCAACCGTCCAGCGAACAGGAATACCGGCGCATCGGGTAGCGGAACGGGCACGAAATGGCTGCAATCCACGCCAGAACCATGCACCCGGTGCGCCTTGCTTGCATCCTTGAGGCATCCGCGCGCAAGGATTTCGGCAATATCGTCATTATTCTGGAAAATCACCGCCTCGTTGACCGCCATGGCCCGCGCGAGCAGCCACTGTGCCGCGCGCGCCGTGATCGCGCTGCGCAAGCTGGCAGGCGGCTCAAACATATGGCCAAGCCCTGTGACCATGGAAATGCTGCGCACGCCCTCGGCACGGGCGGCAAGGCTGCCCCAGACATTGGGCTTGATCGTGTAGCCCACCACCAGATTGGGCCGGGCTTTCGCGATCAGTCCGCGCAAGCTGCGAAAATAGCGCCAGTCCGCGAGCATGTTCTGCCCTGCGCGCTCCAACGCGATCTCGTGCACCGCAGCACCCATCGCGGCCAGTCGCGCGCGCAATTCCCGCGTGATCGACGGCGCGGTAACGAGCACTTCCGCGCCGCTCGCCACCAGATCGCGGATGAGCGGACCCCGGAAGTTTACGAGGGAAGGCGCGTAGGATGCGTTCAGCATTATGCGACTAGGCATGGTTGTCACCATTTCCGTGGCAATCGCGGATGAGCAGATGCGCGCGCGATCCTATAGCTCGATGAGGAAAGTGAGCCTGCCAAGCGCTCGCAGCAATCGATGGAGATGGAACATGGTCGCCGCGCTCCCCAAATTGAGAGACCTGAACGCGCCGCAAGCCAAAGTTGACCAACAGCCCGGCTGGCCCTGCTTCTCGGCTGAAGAAGCCGATGCCGTGCGCGATGTGCTTCTTTCCAACAAGGTCAATTACTGGACGGGCACGCAAACCCGCTGTTTCGAGGAAGAATTCGCGCGCTGGACGGGCGCGGCGCACGGCGTGGCTCTTGCCAATGGCACGCTTGCACTCGATGCCGCGCTGCGCGCGCTCAAGATCGGCGACGGCGACGAAGTTATCGTTTCTCCGCGCAGCTTCATTGCCTCGGTCTCCTGCGTGGTGAACGCTGGCGCGCGGCCGGTGTTTGTCGATATCTGCCGGGAAAGCGGCAATATCACACCTGCCACCATCGCTGCTGCGATCACGCCGCAAACCCGCGCAATCATCCCGGTGCATCTGGGCGGATGGCCGTGCGACATGGAAGGCATTCTCGCGCTGGCCAGGGAATATTATCTGGCCGTGATCGAAGACTGTGCGCAGGCGCACGGCGCGCGCATCGGCGGGCGCAGCGTAGGAACTTTCGGAGAGTTTGGCGCGTGGTCCGTCTGTCAGGACAAGATCATCACCACCGGCGGCGAAGGCGGCATGCTGACCTGCCAGGATGCCGCGCTGTTCGAAAGCGCATGGTCCTTGAAGGATCACGGCAAAAGCCGCGCGGCCGTCGCGGCGCCCGCGCATACGCCGGGCTTCCGCTATGTGCATGAAAGCTTTGGCGCAAACTGGCGCATGACCGAGATGCAGGGCGCGATCGGCCGTATCCAGCTTGGCCGCATGCCGCAATGGAGTGCGCAGCGCGCGCACAATGCGCTGATCATCGCGCAAGCCCTTCGCGTTCATGGCGACATCATCCGCATGCCCTTGCCCGGCCCGCGTTATGATCATGCATTTTACCGGCTTTATGCTTATGCCCGCCCCGCCCGTCTTGGTGCCGGCTGGACGAGGGATCGGCTGATCGCGCAGATGGCCGAGCTGGGCGTGCCCGTCATGCATGGCAGCTGCCCCGAGATTTACCGCGAGAAGGCCTTTGACGGCACCGGCATCAGGCCTGAAACGCCGCTGCCCGTGGCGCGCGAACTTGGCGAAACGAGCATCGCCTTCCTGGTCCATCCCACGATCAGCGAGAATGAAGCCAAGCAGATTGCCAGCAAGGTGCATCAACTGCTCCAGCAAGTGCCGCGCGCTTAGCGCGCCAGCTCGCGCGCGGGATTGCCCACGACCGTTGTGCCGGGGGCTACATCCTTCAGCACCACTGCGCCCGCACCGATTACCGCCCCCTTGCCGATGCGCAGCTTCCGCTCCGGCGTGCCCTGGCGCAGGATTGCGTCGATCCCGCGACGCTGGTCTTCTCGATCATCCCGACCGAGGAGACGACCCAGGAGGTCAATCTCTACCAGCCCGTCTTGGCCCGGTTGAAGGAGCCGTCGTAGAAGTCGCGCACCTTCTGCAGC
>DAIQNS010000130.1:3056-6517 GCA_036788315.1 Alteraurantiacibacter sp.
CCTCGATCACCACATTGCCATTGCAGCGCACCGCCGGGGCGAAAGTGACGAAATCGCCGATCTCGCAATCATGCGCGACGTAAGCATAGATATTGGCATGGAAATGCCGCCCGATGACAAGGTCGCAGGTGATCTGGCTGAAGGGGGCAAAGATCGCGCCCGGCGCGACTTGGCAGCGCTCTCCGCGATAGAAATGCGCGGCGTGAATGGCACCCTCGGCTATGCCAGCAGCGGTAACTTGATCGGCAAGACGTCGGCGGATAACCGGATCGGCAATGGCGATGGCGACGGACTTGTGGTCCGCCTCAAGCGCGGCGAATTCGTGAAGTCCAAGAACGCGATGGTCCCCGATGCGCGCGCCCGCGAGGCCATCGTCGATGAAGACACCATCCTCACCGGCGAAAGCCATGACTTCCCGGCCAAAGCCACTTGCGCCATATATCCCGATCATGACTTGTCCTTGGCTACGTCCGATAAGATTGTTCGCGAGGCTGCAATGCCGGAGCCCTCGAAACGCGGCATGGTCGCCTCTCCGCTGGCAGAAATGCCGCTGCGCCGCAGGACATTGAGCACAGTCCGCAGCAATATCCGGCAATCGAGCGCAAGGCTGCGATGCTCGACATACCAGACATCGAGCGCAAATTTCTGCTCCCACGAGAGCGCGTTGCGGCCATTGACCTGCGCCCATCCGGTAATCCCGGGCAGCACCTCGTGCCGCCGGGCCTGCTCGCGCGAATAGAGCGGCAGATATTCGGGAAGAAGCGGACGCGGACCGACAAGGCTCATTTCGCCGCGCAGCACATTTAACAATTCGGGCAATTCATCGAGACTGCTCGCGCGCAAGGCGCGGCCAAGCGGCGGCAGGCGCTGCGCATCGGGCAGCAAATTGCCATCGGCCCCGCGCGCATCACGCATGGTACGGAATTTGATCATGCGGAAGGGGCGCGAATTGTGGCCGGGGCGTTCCTGCACGAACAGCACCGGGCTGCCCAGCCCCGCGCGCACCACCAGCGCGGTAACGATCAGCAAGGGCACGGTCAGCGGCGCAGTAAGGGCGACAAGAGCACAATCGAACAGGCGCTTAGCGAGCATCGCTTATCTTCCGGCCAGCGGTGAAAGCGCGATCGTCTCGATGGTCACGCTATTGTCGCGGCGGTCGGCTTGCGGCGCGAGCGCGATGGTCAACCAGTGGTAGATGCAATCCGGCGCAGGCTTGGCGAGATCGGTTGCCGCAACGCTGTTGGTGATGGCGAAGCTGCGTTCGGCCCCCGCGCTTTCGGCACAGCGCAAACCTATGCGCAGCGCGCCCGCATCGCGCGCGTCCCAATCGCTCGCCTTGAGGCGGAGACGATATTGCGTACCCGGCAAAGACACCAGCTGGCGCGCGGCAACCCCGCCGCCATTGCTGAACGTGGCAATGTGCAGTGCCCCCGGCGACGGCGCAATCTGCGCGGACAATCCGCTGTCGAATTGCAGGTCCCAATCGAACGCGCCAGCCTGCGGCAGCCGGGTAAACTCGCCATTGCGCACCGCGCCCCCGCCCCGCGCGGCATTGCCATGAAGCACATCGAACAGCACCTCGGCGGAAGCGAAGTGCTGCTCCTTCACCAGCGCATCGAGCAGGCGGCGATCGCTAAGCGGTACACCGCCATAGCCCGCCTGCGCGCGCTCAACCCGCAGCTGTGCCAATTGTGGCAGCGCGCGCGATCCGCGGTGCGCCCCGGCCCAGAAATCGGCTTCCCAATTCACATTTTCGGCAAGCATTTCGGACAGCACCCCGCCTGCCCCCGGCTGCGCCAGCACGTCATACAGCATCGGCACGATCTCGCGCCGGGCTCTGCTGCTGGTGCGCAAGGCCTGATCGAGCCGTGCGAGCGTTGCAGGGAGATCGGTCCGGGCAGCGGAGGTCTGCGCCAGCAATACATTGGTCTGCCGGTCGCGGCGCGACACCTGCTCGGACAGGAGCAGCAACTCGCGGGCCTTTGCCCCCTCGCCCGCGCTCTGCGCCAGGATGGCAAGATTGCGCAAAGCAGCGCCGTCAAGCGGCTCGCGCGCCAGGGCGGCAAGACTGATTGCGCGCGCCTCGTCAGCAATCTGATCCGGCAAGGAGAGCGCGCCTGTCTCACTGATTTGCGCATGCGCGGCGATTATTGCGGTGACCCGGTGCGACAGCGCGAAGCCCGGCGTCATGAGCTGAGTCGCGCTGTCCGCCCGCGCATTGCGCTCCTGCACCCTTTCCAGCGCGGCAAGCGCCGAAGCCCCGGCCAGAAGCGCGCCTGCAAGAAGCACAAGCGCCGCCTGCATGAGCGAGCCGGGCCGTGTCCGGGGTGGCACTTCAGCCATTGTTCTGCTCGCCGTAGCGATAGCCGTAGCCATAACCATAGCCATAGCCGTAGGCGGAGTTGCGCTGATCCAGCTTGGTCACGATCGCCCCCAGCATCCGCGCATTGGCACCGCGCAGGCGCGCCACAGCATTGGCGATTGCGCGCATCTTGTAGCGGTTCGCCTCAACCGCGAGCACCACGCCTTCGACCGAAGAGCTGAGCAGCGGCGCATCGGCGAGACCAAGCACCGGCGGACTGTCGACAAGCACGTGGTCGTAGCGTTCAAGCAGCAGCGCGACCAATTGGCGGAAGCGCGGCCCGGCAAGAAGCTCGGCGGCATTGGGCGGCGGGGGGCCCGCGCCAATCACATCGAGGTCGGGCGTGCCTGTGGGGAGGATCAGGCTCGCGGCTTCATCCTGACCCGAAAGGTAGTTCGAGAGGCCTACCTCAGACACCATATCAAGCAGGCCAAGCGCCGAGGGGTTGCGCATATCGGCATCGATCAGCACCACCTTCTGGCCACTGCGCGCAAGGCCATCGGCCAGCGCGAGCGTCGATACGCTCTTGCCCTCGTTGGGGCCCGTGCTTGTGAGCATGAGCGAACGCGGCACGCCATGTTCCGTGAGGAAAGTGAGGCTTGTCTTGACCGACAGATAGGCCTCGGACGCCTCGCTCTTGCGATCGCGCACCAGCTCCTGCATCGAACCTTCGCGCGCACGCGGGATACTGCCGAGCAGCGCGAGGCCGAGCCGGTCGGGCACGTCCTGCGGATCGCGGATGCTCTGGTCGACCATCTCGAAGCCCACGACCGTCACCGCGCAAAGCAACCCGCCCGCAATCAGCGCGAGCAGCATGTTGAGGATAAGATTGGGGCTCGAGGGACCGGTCGGCGGCAGGGCCTGATCGACAACGGCGATATTGTTCGAGCCCACGCCAGCAACGCCGATCTCCTTGAAGCGTTGCAGCAGCGCGTCATACAGTTCGCGGTTGGTGTCCACTTCGCGCTGGTAAATGGCATATTGGATGGAATCGCGCCGCTGTCCGATCAGCTGCCCCTTCAGCCCTTCCACGCGTTCGCGCAGTTCCGCCTCCCGTGCGGCGGCCTGGCGAAAGCGCCGCTCGACCGCAGTGGTGGTG
>DAIQNS010000131.1:0-1646 GCA_036788315.1 Alteraurantiacibacter sp.
GAGCGTTGCGCTCGTCCCGCGATAGCCGTTCAGATCGAGCTCGCCGTTCACATTGTACTTGTTGGCGACTTTGCCCGCCGCATCGTATTGCGGGCGTTGCAAGGTGACCATGGCACAGGCATTGCCAGCGGGCATGTCACCGCCGCATTGCGCATCGAGCGTGACAGTCTCGCGCGCGCGGTGATTGGGGCGGTCGTCGATCGTGGCTGTGATTGCTGCGAGCTGGCCTGCGCCATCACCCTCGAAATCCACGCTCCACACCGGGGCGGGATCAGCGTGCGCGCCGCCATGCTCGTGAGCCGAAGCCGGTGCGGCGATCACTATTGCCGCAAGCGCGGCACCAGCAGGCAGATATTGTCCCATCGATTGTCCTCAATCCCGAATTGAGCGAAGCTGATTGCTCCAATCGGGAAAAAGATCAAGTTTGATCGTGATTTGGCATCTTGCACGCATCGCAAAAGATGCGCGCGGGGGAACCGCTGCTACTTGACCAGTTCGACCTGTTCGAATTCGAGTTCCACCGGCGTTGCCCGACCGAAGATCGAGACGCTGACCTTGACGCGCTGCTTGTCGAAATCGAGTTCCTCGACCACGCCATTGAAGCTGGCAAAGGGGCCTTCGAGCACCTTGACCTGATCGCCGATCTCGTAATCGATCTGGATTTCGTTCTTGGGCGCGCTCTTGGCTTCTGCCACGCCGCCGAAATAGCGTGCGGCCTCTTTTTCGGAGATGGGCTGAGGCTTGTTGTTGTTGCCCAGGAAGCCTGAAACCTTGGGGGTGTTCTTGACCAGGTGATAGATGTCATCGGTCATGTTGAGCTTGGCGAGGACATAGCCGGGCATGAACTTGCGCTCGGTCTGCACCTTCTTGCCGCGCTTGATCTCGGTAATCGTTTCGGTCGGCACTTCGACCTCTTCCACCCCTTCGGACAGGCCAAGCCGATCAGCTTCGGAAAGGATCGCCTCGCGTACCTTGTTCTCGAAACCGGAATAGGCGTGAATGATATACCAGCGAGCAGCCATGAGTTACGTCTCTTGTCTTGAAAGGGTTATCAGACGAGTTGCAGCATCCAGCGCACCGCCGCGCCAAATACCGAATCCACGCCAAGGAAAAACAGCGAGAGGATGATCACGAGGATAAACACGAAGATCGCCGTGCGAACGGTCTCCTCGCGCGTGGGCCAGACGACCTTGGAGGTCTCGCTGCGCACTTGCCGGACGAATTCGCCCGGGCCGGTGCGCTTCTTCTTGACCTCTGCCTTGGTTTCTTCAGCCATTGTGCCTGATCCGTCGCTTCAATAATGCATCGCGCCTTCCGGGTAGGGCTCTTCGCCGCCCCGGGCGATGTCCGGGAGGGGCTGGTCGAGTCTCCGATGTCGGAAAGCGGAAGTGCATCTAGGACGCGGGAGCGCGCTTGGCAAGGCTTTGTGCGGGGTGAGCGGCTGACCACAGGATTGCCCGCCCGCGCAACATTGGCTCTGGTCAGCGCCGCATTGGCGCACTAGCACTGTCGTTTTCGCCAGTCGGACAAGAGGGGTCTTCCACGTGGCCGCATCGCAAACTTCCAGCATGCTCGATCAGGTTACCAATATCTCCGATTTCATCTGGGGCGGCATGTGGAACGGCGAAGTGCTCGGTTGGCTGTCG
>DAIQNS010000131.1:1656-6506 GCA_036788315.1 Alteraurantiacibacter sp.
TAGGCGGACAGCCGATCCCGCCGATGACCCTGATCCTGCTTGGCGTCGGCATTTACGTGATGATCGGACTGAAATTTTACCCGATCGTAAAATTGGGCAGTGCCTTCAAGGGGCTGTTTGCCGCCCGCAAAAGCGAAGGTGCGGGCGAGATTTCCCCCTTTGCCGCGCTCTCCACCGCGCTTTCGGGGCAAGTTGGCACCGGCAATCTGGCAGGCGTTGCCACCGCGATCACGCTGGGCGGTCCGGGCGCGATCTTCTGGATGTGGATCACCGCGCTGGTCGGCATGGCGCTGGCCTTCGCCGAGGGGTCACTGGCCATCCGCTACCGCGAAAAAACCTCCGACGGCGTCTATCGCGGCGGTCCGATGAGCTACATCATGATGGGCCTTGGCCCCAAATGGACCTGGCTGGCGATCGTGTTCTGCCTTGGCACATTGTTTTCCGCCATGGTCACGGGCAATTCAATCCAGGCGAACGCGGTCGCCGATGGTCTTACCGAACTGTTCGGTATCGAGGAATGGCTGGGCGGACTGATCGTGGCACTGCTGGTCTTTGTCGTCATCATCGGCGGGATCAAGTCGATCGGCAATGTGGCGGAAAAGGTCGTGCCGTTCATGGCGGCGGCCTATATCGTCATGGCCGTGATCGCGCTGATCCTCAATCTTGAGGATATTCCCGAGACCTTCGGCCTCATCTTTTATGGCGCTTTCAACCCACAGGCGGCGACCGGCGGCTTTGTCGGTGCCGCGATCATGCTGGCAATCCGGGCAGGTGTTGCGCGCGGGCTTTTTTCCAACGAGGCCGGGCAAGGTTCGACCCCGATTGCGCATGCCGTGGCACAAACCGACGATCCCGAGCAGCAGGGCCGCATGGCGATGCTCGGCACCTTCATCGACACCATCGTGATCTGCACCATGACCGCACTGGTGATCCTCACCGTGCAGGGCAATTTCACCGGCGGCGGGCAGGCAGTGGCGCATGCGTGGAATTCCGATCTTGAAGGCTTTGCGATGACCAGCGGCGCATTTGCTGCCGCTTTCCCTGTGCAGATTGCCACGATCCCGGTGGGTACGCTGGTCGCCTCGACGGCGCTGATCCTGTTTGTTTTCACCACGCTTTTGACTTGGTCCTATTATGGCGAGCGGGCGATCACATTCATGTATGATCGCATTCCCGGCTCGACCCGGGGCGGCGAAAAGGTGCTGCACATGGTCTGGCGCGTGCTGTGGTGCGTGGTGATCTTCATCGGTTCGACGCAGGATCTGACGCTGGTCTGGCGCCTTGGCGATATTGCCAATGCCGCGATGGCGCTGCCCAATCTGCTGGCGCTCGCGCTGCTCTCGGGTGTCGTGTTCAAGCTGGCGAAGGGCGACCGGAAGGCGGGCAAGGATTACCGTGCCGATACGCCGGAGGAACCGCAGGAATATTGAACCCAGAGGACCGGGCAAAACAAAGGGGGCGGTGCCTGAGCGCCGCCCCCTTGGGTTGCTTCCTGTTTACCTGCCTGTTTACCTGCCGCGCTTTACCTGCGCCGAAACAGCCTTGCGAAAAAGCCGGGCTCTTCCATCGGCAGGATTTTCCCGTGCGACATATGCCGGAAAACGGGATCGCTCTGCGGCCGCGGAGCCGACCACTTGTCGGGTCGACTGCTGCGAAAGATATGGGCCATTGTCCAATTCCTTTCACTCAAACTTGCCACCACATTCTATCCCATCAAACTCGCCTGTGCTCCCTCGGGTTCCTGCCTAAATTCACGCAATCGTTTCCTGTGTCTTTTGGGCACGGGTCCAAACGAGCGCGAGCACCAGCAGGCTTGCCAAGGGCATCAGGTTGATTTCCAAGGGCAATGCCGCCGCGCGTGTCGCATAGGGAGCGACGAAAAGCGCCACCAGCGCCAATTTTTCGTAAGGCCGGAAACCCGCTGTCAAGCCTGATTGCACCAGCCAAAGCAGTGGATAAATCAGGAAAGGCAGATCGTAGTTGAACAGATAGGGTGAAGCGAGCGCGGCGGCGGCGAGCACGAAAGCCGCGCTGGCCTGCGAATCACCGGCAAATCTGCGCCACGAGAGCATCGCCAACGCAATCAGCACCAGCGCGAGCGCAGCATTGATCGCGAGCGCGCCAGCAGCAGGCATGAAAGCGCGCAGCTGGCTGTAAGGCGTTGCCATACGGAGATAAAATTCGGGATCATCGCTCGCCATGATGAGCGCGCTCGCTTGCCAGCTGGTCGTGTAAGCGAGCAGGGTTTCGCTGCCGAAGGCGAGCCACGAGGCCCCGATCAGCGCTAGCACGCTTCCCGCCGCCGCCACAAAAGCGCGCCAGCGCCCGCCAGCCGCGAGCCAGAAGGGCAGAAGCAGGGCAAGGTGCGGCTTGATGATCAGCGCGCCAATGAGAACTCCGGCTATCAGCGGGCGCTTGTCGAGCAAGCTTGCCGCACCGACCAGCAGCGCGCCGGTCAAGAGGCCGGTCTGCGCATGGCCCGCGGCAATCAGCGCGCCGGGAAAGACCAGCGCGATCGGCCACAGACGCGGAAAGGCCGCAATCGCCGCCCAGGCCCATAAGGCATAGGTCACAAGCACAAAGGCGATCCACGCCAGCGGAAACGGCAATGCGCCAAAGGGCGCCGCGACAAACAGGAAGGGCGGCGGATTGACGAAAGCGAACCAGCCTTCGCTGCCTGTGCCCGTCTGCACCTGTTCCTGCACTGCCAGATCGTAAGCAGCAGCCGCATCGCCCGCCACGGTGACATGCCCTGCTCCCCAGAAGGCGAGGAAATCGGTGCCCTCAGTTCCCATCGCCTTGAAGTAGGAATTGGCCAGCAGAGCGAGGCTCGCCAACCCCACGATGACCGCATATCCGCGCACCCGCCCGCCATCGAGCCAGTTTGCATCGCGCAGGAAGGAAAGCCGGGCAGAAGTCACGCAGCGCTTATGGACCTGTGCCCGCGCACAAGCGAAATTGCGCAGCTCAAGGCCTGTGGAAAATGGCGCGCGAAGAAAAGCGGGACGCGTGGCCTGCCCGGCAGCAGGCACGCCAGAGCCGCCCCGAGGATGGGGACACGCGAAAACTGGCAGGGGTGTGCGGACTCGAACCGCAGGCCCTCGGTTTTGGAGACCGATGCTCTACCAACTGAGCTACACCCCTGCAGGCGAAGAGCGCCCATAAGACAAGCATGCGGGGATGACAAGCGGCTCCTGACGCGAGATAATGCGGCAAGGAGTCGCCATGCATGCGCCGCAGCTGCCCATAATCTCGCCCGACCTCCTGCTGCTGGCCTATCGCAGCGGGGTCTTTCCCATGGCCGATGCGCGCGATGATGCCGAGATCTTCTGGGTCGAGCCGAAATTCCGCGCGATTGTGCCGCTCGACGGGTTCCGCTGTTCGCGTTCGCTGGCCAAGGTGCTGCGGCAGGACCGCTTCACCGTCACCATGGACCGCGATTTTGCCGCGGTGATCGAGGCGTGTTCGCAGCCGCGCCCCGGCCATCCTGAAACCTGGATAAGCCATCGCATCTCCGATTCGTACCGCAATCTGCACCGCCACGGCGCGGCGCATTCGATCGAAGTATGGCAGGATACAGAGCAAGGCGAAAAGCTCGTCGGCGGGCTTTATGGCGTATCGTTCGACCGCGCTTTTTGCGGGGAAAGCATGTTCAGCCGGACAAGCAACGCTTCCAAAGTGGCGCTGGCATGGCTGGTGGTGCTGCTTGGCCGGGCGGGCTACCAGCTGCTCGATTGCCAGTTCATGACTGCGCATCTGGCATCATTGGGCGCGGTGGAGATTGCCCGGGACGACTATATGACGCGCTTGCGGGCAGCCTGCGAAGCGCCGCCCGTCGTCAGCCTGCATCAGGCCTGGCGCGCCTTGCACGACGAGGCTCAGGTGTCGGCTTCGGCGGTTTCCGGCGCGGGCGCGGGCGCGGCCTCAGCCGGTGCCGCGGGCGCCGAAGGGGCCGACCGCGAGGGCGGCGTATCGCCTGAGGCAGGTGCGCTGTCCTCGCCCGGGAAACTCATCGCGCAATCCTTGACCCAGACATCGTAGACCGGATGCTCGACAACATTGAGGCTTGGCGAGTTCTTGAACAGCCAGCCTGAGAAAATGCGCCGGAACTGCGGTTCCTGCCCGGCGGCGGCGCGTTCGCTGACGAGCACTTGCACAAAAGCGCCGGTTTCCGCCGGGTTTTCCCATGGCGGGGTGCGCTCGCACGATTGCAGGCGCACGACGACATCGCCGATCCGGCGCGATTCGCCGGGTTTGAGTTCAATGTCCTGGCTGTTGTTGTTGCGCTTGTTGATCACGCCAAGGGTGGCTACGCGTTCTGCAAGCGGGGTGCCGATGCTCGCATCCCCGGTGAATTCGGGCTGCGGCGCAGCGGCGAGCTCTTCGGGGATTTCGGTTTCGTCCGCTTGCGGCGCAGGCGCGCCCTCGGTGCACCCCGCAAATGCGAGGCACGCCGCCGCAATCAGCGCCGCGCGCGCAGAGATCACGCGTCGGGCGTCCACGCTTCGTAATCGCCGGTTGCCTTGGCCCGCTTGCCGCCACGCTGCAAGGCGCCGGCTGGCAGATAGGCTTGCGCCGTGCCGGTGGCGTTGGGGACATATTCTGTCTCCCAGATCTTGGCCGGGGGCAGATGGCTTTCGGGCAGATCATCGAAGGTGCCGTGCAGCCAGCCATGCCATTCGGCAGGCACGCGGCTCGCGTCATTGGCGCCGTTGTACATCACCCAGCGCCGGTCCTTCTGGCCGCTCTTGACGGTCTTGGTGCGGTAATATTTGTTGCCCTGCGCATCGGTGCCGACATGCTGGCCATTGCGCGCGGACCACAGGAGAGTGCCGATTGTGGCCCCGTCC
>DAIQNS010000132.1:0-5085 GCA_036788315.1 Alteraurantiacibacter sp.
GGCATCGGATCATCTGGTTCGTGCCTATCATCACACCTTTGGGCTCGATGTGACGACCTCCAATTGCTCGAACAATTACGGCCCCTACCAATTTCCCGAAAAGCTCATCCCCCTGTTCATGATCAATTGCCTCGAAGGGCGGGTTCTGCCGATCTATGGCGACGGCATGAATGTGCGCGACTGGCTGCATGTCGAGGACCATTGCCGGGGCATTGCCCTGGTGCTTGACCATGGCCGCGCGGGCGAAGTCTACACGATCGGCGGCGGCGCGGAATTGCCCAATATGACCGTCATCGAGACGATCTGCGCCGAGGTGGACCGGGCCTTCGGGACAAGGCAGGGTCTGGCAAAACTCTATCCCGCCGCGCCAGCCGCCAAGAAGGCAAAAAGCGCCAACCTCAAGACATTCGTGGCCGACCGCGCCGGGCACGACCGGCGATACGCCATCGATTGCGCGAAAATCGAGCGCGAGCTTGGCTATGCGCCCTTGCATGACTTTGCCGGCGGCTTCGCCAGAACGCTCGACTGGTATCTCGATAATGAAGACTGGTGGCGCCCGCTGCTTGGCCGATAAGCCTCTGCAATAGGCTCTTGCAACGCGCTGCGCCCAGCCATATAGGCCCGCGTCTGCCTCGCCCGGACAGCTTTGTCCGGTGCATTCGGTCGGGGAGTAGCTCAGCCTGGTAGAGCACTGTCTTCGGGAGGCAGGGGCCGGAGGTTCGAATCCTCTCTCCCCGACCAATTCTGCTTGCTCGAGCGCCCGCTCGCCTACATCACGCCCGGCTTGATGAGCATCCAGATGGCCATGCCGATCATGAACAGGTTCTCGGTGAGCGAGACGAAACCGAGCGGCACATTGCTGTCGCCGCCCACGCAGGCGCATTTTATCTCGCGCTTGTCGCTATAGACCGCCTTGATCACGCTCACAGCGCCAATCGTGCCGATCACCAGCGCGACCGGAATGGAAATCCAGTCAAGCACATGCGCTGTCATCAGGACGCCTGCGAGACCCTCGGCAAAGGGGTAGATGTAGCCATACGGCACCCAGCGTTTTGCCAGCAAATCGTAATTGAGGAACATGGTCGAGAAACTCTCGACATCGCGCAGCTTGAGATAAGCAAGGCCGCACATCGAGAAGCTGACGAACCATTCCGCCGTGAGCACCGAAAGCGCAGCGCCGGTGGCGACAAAGGCCGCGCCCGTTGCCATCAGCGCCATCATTGCAAACAGCGCGATTACCGGCTGGTAGCTCGTGCCGCCGGACTTCGCCGCTTTGCCCAGATGCTCCGCAAGATCGGTATAGCCGCCAATCCTTTGCCCGCCGATCCATGTCTGCGGGGTCGTGGCGACGCCGTGCTCCTGTTTGAATGCATCGGTCTGCTCACGCGTGGCGAGGTGATGATCTTCAACCGTGAAGCCTGCACGCTCGAGCAGCCATTTCGACTTGATGCCATAGGGACAGACGTGGCCCGTCATCACCATGCGATAAAGGCGGGCGATTGGCTTATCCGTCATTCCTACGCTCCTTCTTCGCGCGCTGCGACCACAATCGCCCCTGGTTCCTCGGGAGTATACGCTTGCGGCATGCGGTCAGTTTCAAACTCGTCAGCGAAATGATGATTGCAGAGGCGGTGGTTCGCCCCATTCGCCTGGCCACCGCGCAGAAGGGTTTGATCGACGCCGCCCGTCGTGTTGACCGCACTGCGAGGTGGTGTCATATATGATCAATAACAAGCAAAAATCGTCAGACAAAAATTGGGTGAGATGGATTGAAATGGCACTTTCGGGAAAAATGTCGCGATCACGCGTCAGCAAATTCATTGTCGCCTTGCTGGTTTGCACCACAAGCGTTGGCTGCGGAGGCGAAAGCGGACAGAACGGCACGAATAGCACCCCAATTGTTTCGCCCGCCCCGTCGCCCCCAGCGCCGTCGCCAAGCCCGTCCCCCAGTCCTTCGCCCAGTCCTTCCCCATCGCCAGTTGTGGCCGAGGGTGCGTCCGCATGCGCGACAGCCGATTACATTGCCAGCGATCCCTTTAACCTGGACCCCGCAACAGTGTCCGCAGTGACGGACCTTGCTCTTGGCACCCGCATCGACATTGCGCCCGCTTTGCGCGCTCAGGCTGAGGCGGGCAATATCGGCAGCGCTCAGCGGACCGAGGGGCATCGCCTGCACACTATCGGAATCTCGCAAATCCAGTACGAATTTCGCTGCAACCGGACACGCTGGTTCCAGGATCGGGGCAACCTTACAGCATTCCGCCTGTTCGACGGCGACAGCATGAACAACGATCGCACGCGCGTGGAGGCGCACACCGCCGCAGTCATGACCTGGAAACCGCAGACCGGCGCAGACGAGCAATATCGCTGGTTCGCCGCACGCTACACGATCGTCGAACCGCAGGACGCGGCGATCTTCCAGATCAAGCGGCCCCAGGAATATTGGGCGGCGCATTTTTCCATGCGCGGCAATGATCTCGCCATAACCACGCGCACCGGCACGCGCGTAACCGTCGATCGGTGCCCGGTGAACAATCAGTGTCCCTCAACACAGCGCACGGTGGTGAACGATATTGTGGGCAAGAGCTTTGATATCGTGGTGGTCGACAATGGCCGCGATTACCGGCTGTTCCTGCGCACGGCGAGCGACACGGCCGCTCTGAACGGCGATATGAGCACCTTTACCCAGCTCCATTCCGACTTTTACGAGGATCAGTTCTACGCCGATCAGAACACTCACTTCCGCTGGGGTACCTATATCGGCGTCTCGGATAGCACGGACAGCACCGTTCTCGTTTCCGGGGCACGCTACGGGACCTTGCCGCGCGGCGTGAGCCTGCCGAGCGAAGCGGTAGCCAAGGCAGAACTGAACAAGGTTCTGTTCTGATCAATTGGTGATTTCATCGAGGCGATCGGACCACAACCCTGTCCGATCGCTTGGCTGCCATTTCGACTTGATGCCATAGGGACAGACTTTGTCCCTGGTGACTATGCGATAGAGATGCGCTGGGGTGTGCCCGGCAAGATTACGCTGCTTCCTCGCGTACGGCGGACACGATTGGCCTCAGCTCCTCGGGAATGTCCGCTTGCGGCCTGCGCCCGGCTTCGAGCTCGTCGGCGAAATAATGATTGCGGTCGCGGTGGTTTGCTTCATCGGCGCGCACGGCAATCACCACATCGCGCAGCCGCGCATCGGGGCCCAGCTTCCAATAATCGATGGCGATCTGCGGCGCGGGAATATTCTCGGCCTCGCCGGTGTCGATCTTGGCGAGATAGGCGGTGTAGCTGACGACGGCCTCTTCCTCGAAATAGCCGATCACCCTGTGCGCGGTGCGCGGGGCGAAGAGATAGAGCCAGAAATAGGCATTGTAGAAGATTGCCTGCGTGATCATCACGATGATCCGCTCGAACAGGTTGGGCTGAACGATCTGGATGAAAGTCATGAGGTGCATCCGCTCGTTCTCTGCCTCGTCGAGCAGTTCGCGGATCCAGCCGCTGTCTTCGCGCATGTAGCGCAAGGACGTGAGATGCTGGAGCAGGCCCGCGACCATGCCGGGCACACCGGCCACCGTTTCCAGGACGACCGCGCGATTGCCATAACGCCCGGCAAAGAACGTATCGGCGACAAAGCGCAACAGCCGCACGAAGGCATAGGCGATCCGGTCCGAGATGCCCTCGGGCTTGCGGTGAATCATCTGCTGGCGGGCGGCTTCAAGCTTGGGGTGATTTGCCATCGCAAAACTCTTTCTGTTCGTTGTGCGTAAAATGGTGATTCCCTGTCCCCGTTCAAGCATTTCCGAATGGATTTCAAATTTCCTTCTGGCTCAATCGGCTCCGCTCAATCGCGCTGCAATTGCCACCGCCTGTCCCGACAAGCAGCCTCGGCCCTTGTAATCCATCGGTAACATGGCCATTGGGGAGCCTCTTCCACAAAACCCCGCCGGAGCTGCCAATATTGCCCCATGCCTGTTCAGACGAGGACGACGATAAGTTGCGCGAAGAATGCGGTGTCTTCGGTATAATCGGCGCTGCCGATGCTGCTGCTGCCACCGCGCTCGGCCTGCATGCCTTGCAGCATCGCGGGCAGGAAGCGGTCGGCATCACCAGCTTTGATGGCGCGGAATTCTATACCGTGCGCGGGCTTGGCCATGTCGCGGACAATTTCTCTTCCGAAAGCTCGCTTGCCGAATTGCCCGGCTCGATGGCGGGCGGCCATGTGCGCTATTCCACTACCGGCGGCGCGGGGCTGCGCAATGTGCAGCCGCTGGTTGCCGAGCTCGCGAGCGGCGGATTTGCCGTGGCGCATAACGGCAATATCTCGAATGCGCGGCAATTGCGCAGCGGCCTTGTCGAAAAGGGCGCGATTTTCCAGTCGACCTCCGATACCGAGGTGATCATCCACCTTGTCGCAACCAGTCGCTACCCCACCATGCTCGACAAGCTGGTCGATGCCTTGCGCCTCGTCGAAGGCGCCTATGCGCTGGTGGTGATGACGCCGCGCGGAATGATGGCTTGCCGCGATCCGCTGGGCATACGTCCGCTGGTCATGGGCAAGCTTGGCGATGCGACCGTTTTTGCCAGCGAGACCGTGGCACTTGATGTGGTGGGCGCGGTGTTTGTCCGGCAGATCGAGCCGGGCGAGCTGATCGAGGTGGACTTTGATGGCACAGTGCGCACGCACCGCCCTTTCGGCAATGTCGCGCCGCGCCCGTGCATTTTCGAGCATGTCTATTTCAGCCGGCCCGATTCGGTTTTCGATGACCGCTCGGTTTATGAAAGCCGCAAGAACATCGGCATCGAACTGGCCAAGGAAGCGCCGTGCAATGCCGAGATCGTGGTACCCGTGCCCGATAGCGGCGTGCCCGCAGCGATCGGCTATGCGCGCGAATCGGGCATACCTTTCGAACTTGGCATCATCCGCTCGCATTATGTCGGGCGCACCTTCATCCAGCCTTCCGAGGGCGCGCGCCATGCTGGCGTCAAGCGCAAGCACAATGCCAACCGCGCGCTTGTCGAAGGCAAGAGCATTGTCCTCATCGACGATTCGATCGTGCGCGGCACCACCAGCATGAAGATCGTCGACAT
>DAIQNS010000132.1:5095-6506 GCA_036788315.1 Alteraurantiacibacter sp.
GCCCGCCGACAGGGCATGGCTGCTATTACGGCGTCGACACGCCCGAGCGGGCCAAGCTGCTGGCCGGGCGGATGGATCTCGAAGCAATGCGCGAGTTCATCAAGGCCGACAGCCTCGCCTTTGTCTCGATTGACGGCTTGTACCGCGCGGTCGCGCAGGCGAAGCGCAACAATGCAAGGCCACAATATTGCGATGCCTGCTTCACAGGCGAATATCCCACGCGCCTGACTGATCTGCGTGACAAGCTCGAAGGCGACAAGCAACTCACCTTCCCCGTTGGCGAGGACGCGTAATGGCGAGCGAAACTGCAGAACTGCCGCTCTCCGGTCAGGTCGCACTTGTCACCGGATCGAGCCGCGGGATCGGAGCGGCAACCGCCATGGCGCTCGCCGCGCAAGGCGCGCATGTGCTGATCACGGCGCGCAAGGTGCGCGATCTCGAAGCGGTCGAGGATGCCATTCACGAAGCGGGTGGATCAGCGACCATCGCGCCGATGGACCTCACGCAGAGCGAAAGCATCGCGCGGCTTGCCGGTGCCGTATCCGAACGGTGGGACAAGCTCGATATTCTGGTGATCAGCGCCGCCACCTTGCCAACACTCGGCCCGGTGACGCAGATCGGATCATCGGCCTCACCAGCTCGGTTGGCGCCGATCCGCGCCCGTTCTGGGGCGCTTACGGCGCGAGCAAGGCCGCGTTCGACAATCTGCTTCTGACGCATGGCCAGGAAATCGGCCGCATCTCGAAAATCCGGGTCGCCATTGTCGATCCGGGCGCAACGCGCACCGCCATGCGCGCACGCGCTTACCCCGGCGAAGACCCCGCCAGCGTGAAGGCCCCTGAAGTGGTGGGCGAACGCATTGCGGCGCTGTGCCTTGCAGGCTTCGAAAACCTGCATCTCGAACGCGTTCCGGATGGCGATTAACCAAGTCCGCAAAGGCTTCCGTAATCACTTCTTGTGATAGCTTGCAAAGCAGATCCCTTAGGGACTTTGCGACCAAGTCTTACGCATGGGAAGCTGAACATGAGCCTGCAAAATTCGCTCGGCAATTACGATGTCGCAGCTCAGGAAGATCGCAGCGCGCCGCGCACGCGCATCATGATCCCGGCGCAATTGCGCGCTTCGGGAATGCGCGCCTTCCAGACTGTCGTGAATGATCTCTCGCTCTCGGGTTTCTCAGCCACGGCGGTCACGCGCATGCACCCCGGCTCGGTGTGCTGGCTGACCTTGCCGGGGCTGGAATCGCTGCAAGCCAATGTCGTGTGGTGGGAAAGCGGAATGGCTGGCTGCGCCTTTGCCAATCTGCTCTCGCCGATCGTGCATGACAATATCCTCGCGCGCTATCAGAGCGTGCACCGCTAAGCCCTAATCGCGCTCGGCCTGCTTGGGGTTGCGGGTGGTGACCATGCCG
>DAIQNS010000133.1:0-6504 GCA_036788315.1 Alteraurantiacibacter sp.
GCAGGACGATTATGTCTATGGTTTCCGCCTATGGGAAGCGGGCTTCTTCCCCGAAGCGCAGCAGCAACTCGCACTGTTCATCGAGCGTCATCCGCGCCACGCCAGCGTGAGCCGCGGCCGCAATCTGCTTGGCCGCGCTTTCCTCGATGCCGGAGAGCCGCGCACCGCCGCGACGCATTTCTTCGACAATTACCGCGCCAATCCACAAGGCGAGCGGGCCGCTGACAGCCTGTTGTATCTGGCAGAATCGATGCTTTCGCTGAACGATACCGACCGCACATGCCGCGCGCTTGCCGAATTCAGCGAGGTCTATCCCGCGCTCGCGGTTGGCCGTTTGCAGGGGCAGTATAATGGGCTCTTCAGCCGCGTTGACTGCAATTGATGCAGAGCTGGTTGCGCGCTTTGCCGCAGCGCTCGAGCGGCTGAATCCGCAAGGCGGGCGCATCGGTCTAGCGGTGTCGGGCGGGCCCGATTCCATGGCGATGCTGCTTCTCGCGCAGGAGGCGATCCCCGGCGCGTTCGAAGTCGCTACGGTGGATCATGGTTTGCGTGCCGAGGCGAAGGACGAATGCGCGCTCGTTGAGGCTGCTTGCGCCGAGCGCGGTGTGCCTTGCACGGTACTGAGCGTGGAGGTTGGCGAAGGTAATCTTCTCGCTGAGGCGCGCAAGGCGCGGTACGAAGCGCTGGCGCGGTGGTCGCAGGAACATGAGTTGGCAGCGTTTGCCACGGCGCATCATGCCGATGATCAGGCAGAAACGCTGGTTATGCGGCTCAATCGAGGTGTCGGGGTTGGCGGGCTTGCGGGAATGGCTGAGTGGCTATCGCTCGTTGAAAACGACGATGCTGTGCTGATTCGACCTGTGTTGCGCTTTACGCGAAGCGAATTGCTGGCTGTGGTTGAAGCAAATGGCACCGCTTATTGCTTTGATCCATCGAATGAGAATGAAGATTTCGAACGTATCCGCGTGCGTCGTGCATTGGCTCGGTCCGGATGGCTCGATCCGCAAATGGTGCGGCGCTGCGCCGATAATCTGCGCGATGCAGACGACGCTGTTTGGTGGGCGAGCGAGCTTGTGTGGGACCAGCAGGTCAAGCGCGATGACGAGATGCTACGCTTCCATGTGCTTGGACCCAAGGCAGTCCGGCTAAGGATCATAGGTTTTGCCCTGCGCTGGTTCGGTGGCTGGGCGCAAGGCGGAGATGAGGCACGTCTGCTGGAGCGGCTGGAACGCGGCGAGAACGGAAATCTGGCAGGTGTTCTGGCTACGGTCGAGGGCGAAGAGTGGGTCTTCCGCCGTGAGCCCGCGCGCCGGACAAGCTAAATCCAGAAAAATTCCCGCTCGCCTAGAGGACGAACGGGCTTTGAAGCGGCCAGCCTACTCCCCGCTGGCGAGCGATCCGCCAACGCCGGTGCGCACGCCGTCGGTGATGATCACCAGATCGCCCCTTTTGGCAATGGCATATAACCGGCTCACAAATTCATCGGGCACACCGATGCAGCCATGGCTGGCATAGCCGCGCTCGACCGTCGAGCCGCCATGGATAGCAATGCCATCCCAGGTCAGCCGCAAGGTCCATGGCATCGGGGCATTGTTGTACTTCTCGGAGACATTGTGCCGTTCCTTCGTCAGGATCGGGAAAGTGCCCACAGGCGTTGGATGTTCAGGCGTACCGAGCAGCGCAGCTGCCGCGCCGATTTCATAGCCGCCGCGAAACACGCTGATCACGCGCGCCTGCAGATCGACTGTCATCACCAGCGGCCCCTCAGGCACACCTTCATCGTCCCAGTGCCATTCGCCGTATTTGATCGGCCCTTCGATCGGCAATACGCGCTTGATCACGAAGGGATTGTCCGCATCGTAAGCGGGCAGATCCTGCACCACCGGGTTGGAGGTAAACTGCAGGCGATCCGCTTGGGACACCGGATCATTGCCATAATACTGCATATCGGCGGCCGCAGGTTCGGCGGGCTCAGCCGGCACATCGTCCGAGCTCGTCAGCACATCTTCGGGCGCAAGCCAGTGATCCATTACATCCTGCGCTTCAAGCGCGCGCCCGGCAAACACCGCGCTGCCCACAAGTGCGAGCACGCCAAGCGTGGTTATGCCGATCCATTTCATCGCCGGGTTCATGCCCGTTCCTATGCCGCAATCTGGTGCAAAGTTCCAGCATGCGCGTCGCTTGCGTCCCTTGGCAAGACAGCGGGAGCTGGAAAGTTAACGCATACAGCGCCTAGCCATGCGCACCGAAGATGTTGGCGATGGCCGTCGTGATCCTGCGCGACAGCTCGTAGGCGCTCTCGATGGGATTGACGAAATCGCGATGGATCGCATCATATCCATCATCAGCGCCGTCAGCGGGCCAGTCGGTCGGCTCGTTGAGATCAAAACGGTCGATTTGCGGAAAATGCGTGGGGAAGGCGCGCCGCAATTGCGCGAGCGCTTCGTCCACGCGCAGGGTAAAGACCATTTCCAGTACATCATCGCGGCTGACGTCATTGGCGCGGCTGAACGCCGGCACCGAAACCGCGCGGATGAACATGTACTGGAACAGCGCGAGGCGGATGGCCTGCAACACGCCGATCATGCGCCGCTTGTCCTCGCGCCCTTCGACCGGCGCATCCTCGGGAATGAGCGCGAGCAAACGGTGAAGTTTCAGCGCATCGACGCGCAAGCGGCTGGCAAGGCGGCGGAACACGCCCACCCGGTCATCCTTTACCAGATATTCGCCCAGCGCCTCGCATGCCGATGACAAATGTGTTTCGGACCCGCGATAGGGGCGGCTCGCCCAATAGGCGGAATTGAACAGCTCGCCATAAGCGGCAACCGTCTTGACGCTGGCCAGCGCATTGGCCGAGCGGATCAACCGGATCAGCTGGCGTCCGCGCTCTGAACCGCTAAGCAGCGCGGCGACTTCCTCATAATTGCCCTCAGCCGCATGACCCACCCCGGCAATCACATTCACCGGATAGCCCAATTGCTGCAGGATCGAATTGTGCGGGATCGCGCGGATCTGGCGCAGGCTCATTTCGCGGTCGGCATTGATATCCGACTGGCGGCGCGACACGCGACTACCGGTGGAATTGAGCATGCCGAGGCCAAATGCGGTGATCGCGCGCGAATAGGTGCGGCTCTCGAGATGCTCGGACTGGTGATCGCGGATCGCGCGATAGAAATCGAGGCTGAGATCGGTGCGCCGATAGAACGGATCGGTCGGTGCGTCAGGATCGGTTTCGGACGGACGCAGCGTGGCAATACGCGTCAGCGTGGCGCGCGCCAATTCGGGCGTTGCGAACCAAAGATAACCGTCGCCGCCCTGGAAGCTGACTTCGGGCTCCAGTGCAATCCCCGCGCGCACGAACTTGCGCCGCGTCCAAGGGCTGAGCGGCCAGCCGAGCCGATCCGCCAGTGAGGAAGGATGCGCCCCGCGGCCCATGCTCTCGCCATGGGTGTTGAAAATCAGCGCGGCGATATCGCCAAGCCCGTTCTCGTGCATGGCGGTGGCGAGGCGGCCTTGCAGGCGCTCGATCGCGAGGCTGGCGGAAATTTGCCCGACGAAGCGGCCGGCATCGGAAAACCCGGTCTGGATCGAGACGCGGCCGCGCACCCGCGCATAATCGCGGTAAATCTCTTCGGCGAGCAATTCCTCAAGGAAGCGGCCGCCATGCTCAAGCGCACTTTCGGTTTCGAACAGGGGCGAGATATCGACCCGGTCCTCGATCCCGAACAGCTTGGCAAAATACAGCGCGGCGAGAATGGTGGCGGGTTCCTCGCATTCGGCAATCAGCATGCGGATCGGCGCATCGGCGTCGATATGGGCAAGAATTTGCGCCATCGCGAGGAATTGCCGGATTGCGGTCGACGCCTCGATTGCGAGCGCGCCGAAATTGCTCCGTCGCGGCTGCACGTTTTCGATGGCCTTGCGCAGGTGCACCATGGCGCCTTTGCTGGCGAGATCGAGATTGCCTTCGGGATCGACCAGACGGCGTATGGCATTGTGGAGCTGCTTGGCGTTCACGCGGAAGTGGATCCAGCCCATGCCAAGCCCGTCGGCGCGCATGGCGCTGGCGAGCGTTTTGAGCGCGACGGCGCGGTCACCGTCGGCCTCGGCAGCTTCAGCTTCGAGCACGTCGATATAGTCCGAGAGCGAAAGCAGCTTGCGTGGATCGCTTGCGGTGAGGCGATTGGCAGCGACCGACAGCGCATCAGGCTCGCTCAGATCGGCGGCAAAATCGCTGGCACGTTCGGCGGCATAGTCGGCAGCGGGGCGCAGTTCGGCGAGCAGGGTATGGCCGGGGTCGATCGCGGTGAGCTGCGCCACATAGCGCGCCAGGCGCTCGGCCTTCTCGGCGAGGCGGAAGCCAATCGAGTTTGACCATTTGATGTCCGTGCGGCCATCCATGTCATAGCCGACCCAGCTCGCGAAGCGGAACGGCAGCGGCTTGAGGTCGAGCCAGTCCTGCGGCCAGCTTTGCTGCGCATGGCCAAGCAATTGCGCCACGATCTGATCGCGCGCATCCTGCGCATGGCCGATGGCGTACATGGCGCACTCATGTTCATAGGCAAGCGTGACCTCGGGCCTCGCCTTGCCGACGCAGTCGAGCGAAATCTTTCCATCGCCCGAGGCCGCAGCCGCCACCGCCTGCGATTGTTCTGGGGTCATGAGGAAGGTGGGGTGAGCGGTGAAGACAGCATGCAATTGCGGGCGTTCCCAGCGCTTGCGGAATGCGGCGAAATCAGGCTCGTCGAGTGCTTGGTTCAGCGCTGCCGCATTGTCATCCCGCGCAATCGGCGCAACCAGCCCGGCAAGGCGTTCGGCACGTTGGCCGAGTGCGGCAACTTCAAGCTCGGCAATCATTCCTTCGCAATCCGCCAGCGTCAGATCACCTGTTTCCAACTGCCGCGAAAGATCGAGCGACAATTGAAACACCGGATTGAACAAAGGCGTATCGACAGTGTGCCGGTGCAATTCCTGCAAGCGTTTGGTCAGCGCAGCTACGGTTTTCATAGGTTGCGGCTCATCGGCAGGTTTGGCGTCACTTAACAATCTCCATGTTGCTGCAAAAAGGCTGCGGCAGCCCCGATGAGGCCCGGTTCTTCCTGCACTATCAGTTTCACAGGTATCTTCGACATCAAAGCCTCATAGCGGCCTTTGAAGCGAAATCTCTCGGAAAAGGCGGAAGATATGAGATGCTTGCGGATGCGGTAGCCCAGTCCTCCGGCCATCACCACCGCATTGGCGCCGTGCACCAGCGCATAATCGCCCGCCGCGCTGCCCAAAGTCATGCAGAAACGCTGCAAGGCGGCATTGGCCATGGCATCGCTGCCCGCAAGCGCCGCTTCCCAGATCGCGCGGTCGCCGGTCAGCGTCTGATCGCGCCCTTCGAGCTCGCACAGCGTGCGATAGATCGCGACAATGCCGGGGCCGGAATTCACCCGCTCGGTCGAGACGCGGCGATGCTCCTTGCGCAAAGCTGCAAGGATTGCATCATCGACGGCATCGACAGGCGCGAAATCGACATGCCCGCCTTCGGTCGGGGTGACGCAATAGCCGTTCCGATCGCGCCGGAAATGGGCCACGCCAAGGCCGGTTCCGGGGCCCACCACGCTGGTAGTGCCGGTTTCGGGCAAGGGGCCGGGCGGTCCGGCGATATGGTGGAGGCAATCGGCAGAAGCCTGCGCGACGGCATGCGCCACGGCGGCAAAATCGTTGAGCACGGTGACCGCATCAAGGCCAAGCTGTTCGTCCAGGCTGCCGGTCTGCAAGACCCAGCTGTTGTTGGTCATCCGCACGGTTTCGCCTGTCATCGGACCGGCTATGGCAATTGCGGCAGCCCGCGGGACAGGCTCGTCAACGCGCGCTTCAAAGGCTTCCCATGCGGTTTGCAGCGAAACATAATCGCCTGTTTTCAGGGTAATGACTTCGCCAAGCGCGAGCGCCCCGTCTGCGCAGGTGCTGGCAATGCAGAAGCGGGCATGCGTGCCGCCGATGTCAACTGCGACAAGTCTGCTCACAGGAAGTCTGCTCACAGGCCAGCAGCCGCCAACACCGGCGAGGCGCCCTTCTCGGCTTCATCGGCGAGCAGGCGGAACATGGCGAAAGCTTCGCGGCCGGTGCCATCCTCGGGCGCGGGATCGGCGCAGGCCTCGCGAGCATCGAGATCGGCTGTGGTTGAGAGCGTGCCAGTCCGCGCGCACAGGCGCACCACATCGCCATCGCGCAGCTTGGCCAAGGGGCCACCTCCGAGCGCTTCTGGCGTGCAGTGGATCGCGCTCGGCACTTTGCCCGAAGCGCCCGACATGCGCCCGTCGGTCACCAGCGCGACACGGTATCCGCGGTCCTGCAACACGCCGAGCGCCGGCGTCAGCTTGTGCAATTCGGGCATGCCGTTGGAGCGTGGCCCCTGGAAGCGCACCACCACCACGACATCGCGGTCTAGCTCGCCTGCCTTGAAGGCCTCGGTAACAGCTTGCTGCGTCGAAAAAACGCGCGCGGGCGCTTCGA
>DAIQNS010000134.1:0-6495 GCA_036788315.1 Alteraurantiacibacter sp.
CATCGCTTTCCAGCTGACCGAGCACATCGCCAACCCACTCATCCTCTTGGCGCGTTGCAAAATGGCCGAAGAACATGAGGTTGGGCTGCGTGCCGGGCGGCGGCGGCTTGACCGAGGGAATGATCGCGAACACCGCCAATAGCGAACTCATGAAAGCGGTTACCGCGAGGATCGCGAGCGACACGGGCAGATCGCCTGCCAGCGAACGCGTGACCGCGATCGAGAAGACCACAAAGGTTGCCCCCATCAGGATCGAGGCCTTCTGGTCCGCCATTTGCGACATCAGCATGGTGTTGACCTGCGAGGTGCGCAGCATGTTGACCGAATGCGGGCTGAACACCCGCGGTGCGCTTGTTCCATTCGCGCCCATGCCCGCGATCCGGCTTGGAACCCGGCTTGCGCTTTGGTCTTCATCTTTGCTCACGATTTCATTCATATCTTCGGTCTGCATATGCCCCCCGGCGATATGGTTAGCGACATCGAGGCAAAGCTGCCAGCCGCTCACGCGCTTGACAAGCGCCTCCATGGCGCGTTTTGCCGCAGGATCACCAGCACGCGCTGGATCATAACGAGGACAGACCCATGGACCGCGCCGCAATCGACGCCAGCATCCGCAGCATAATCGAGCCGTTCAACAAGAAGAGCGTCGCAATCGAAGAAGGCACGACCTTCGCCGGTGATCTGGAATTCGACAGCCTGACCGTGATGGATTTCGTCGCGGCGATCGAGGATGAATTCGATATCATCATCTCGATGAACCAGCAGGCCGAGATCGAGACTTATGGCCAGCTTGTCGATGCCGTTGTGAAGTCGCAGGAGTAGGCGCAGCATGAACGAGCTCACCACATCACCCGATCTCTTCGCCAAGTTCGACGAGATCATCGGCATGCGCGAGCATTTGCTCGCCAGCGGCGTTGAAGATCCCTTCTCGCTGGTGATGGAGAAAGTTCTCTCGCCCACCCGCGCGATCTGCAATGGCCGCGACACGATCCTGCTTGGCACTTACAATTACATGGGCATGACCTTCGATCCCGATGTGATCGCGGCAGGCCAGCAGGCACTGGCGGATTTCGGGGCGGGCACCACCGGAAGCCGCGTCCTCAACGGCACCTATCAGGGCCACAAGGAATGCGAGGACGCGCTCCGCGAGTTTTACGGCATGGACCATGCGATGGTCTTTTCCACCGGCTATCAGGCCAATCTGGGCATCATATCGACGATCGCGGGCAAGGGCGATTATGTCGTCCTCGATATCGATAGCCATGCGAGCATCTGGGATGGCTGCGCCCTGGGCAATGCCGAGATCGTGCCGTTCAAGCACAATGACATTACGGCCATGGAGAAGCGCCTCAAACGCATTCCTGAGGGCGCGGGCAAGCTGGTCGTGCTCGAAGGCGTCTATTCGATGCTGGGAGACATCGCGCCGCTTGCCGAGATGGTCAAGGTGGCCAAGGACAACGGCGCAATGGTGCTGGTCGATGAAGCGCATTCGATGGGCTTTATCGGCGAGAACGGTCGCGGCGTTGCCGAGGAGGCGGGCATTATCGATGATGTCGATTTCATCATCGGAACCTTCTCCAAAAGCGTGGGCACGGTGGGCGGCTTTTGCGTCTCGAACCATCCCAAGTTCGAAATCATGCGGCTGGTTTGCCGCCCCTATGTGTTTACTGCGAGCCTGCCGCCGAGTGTTGTGGCAACTGCCGCCAC
The DNA here is from genome assembly GCA_036788315.1 of Alteraurantiacibacter sp. Classification (GTDB taxonomy): domain Bacteria; phylum Pseudomonadota; class Alphaproteobacteria; order Sphingomonadales; family Sphingomonadaceae; genus Alteraurantiacibacter. The sequence continues at coordinate 1,708 of DAIQNS010000134.1, forward strand.
CAGCATCCGCAAGCTCATGCAGGCGAGCGACAAGCGCGCGCATTTGTGGGAGAATTCGCGGCGCCTGCATGGCGGCCTTGCAGAGCTGGGCTTTTCCCTTGGCACAGAAACACCGCAAAGCGCGATCGTGGCGGTGATCATGCCCGATCTTCAGCGCGGTGCAGCAATGTGGGAAGCGCTCTTGCACGAAGGGCTTTACGTCAATCTGGCGCGCCCCCCGGCAACGCCTGGCAACATGACCTTGCTGCGTTGCTCGCTGTGTGCAGAGCATACTTCGGAAGAGGTCGAGAAGGTGCTCGGGATGTTTGAGCGCGCCGGTAAGGCGGTCGGAATTATCTGATCCCGCGCTGGCGAGCGCCGATTTTTGCGGCATCTGCCGCCGGTGCGACGGGCTGCTCGCGATCCTTGCGTTCCGAATAGCGGTCGACCAGCTGCTCTGCATGCGGGCGCAGCAGTACGGTGAAGCGCACCAGCTCTTCCATCACATCCACGATCCGGTCGTAATATGCTGACGGCGTGAGCCGCCCGGCCTCGTCAAATTCCTCGTAGGCTTTGGGTATTGAGGACTGGTTGGGGATCGTCACCATCCGCATCCAGCGGCCGAGCACGCGCAAGCTGTTGACCGTGTTGAAGCTTTGCGATCCAGCGCACACCTGCATCACCGCCAGCGTGCGGCCCTGCGTCGGGCGCAGGCCCTTGTAGGCGAGCGGCAGGTTATCGATCTGCGCTTTCATGATGCCGGTGATCTGGCCGTGGCGTTCGGGGCTGCACCACACCTGCCCTTCGGACCACAGCGAATGTTCGCGCAATTCGTGAACCGCGGGGTGATCGTCATCGCTCACCTGATCGGGCAGCGGCAGGTCGGTGGGATCGAAGATGCGCGTTTCGCAGCCGAAGAAACGCAGCAGCCGCGCCGCCTCTTCCACCGCCAGCCGCGAATAGGATCGTTCGCGCAGGGAGCCATAAAGCAGCAGGATGCGCGGCGGCGGATCGGCTTTGCCGAGGCCCAGCGCCGGACATGTGTGGACATAATCCCGCTGGAGTGCTGGCAGGTGATCGGGATCGGGCAAAGCACGCAGGCGGTTCATCAGGAGCGTTCTCAGGCGGCCGGGAACCGGCCGCGCGAACGGTTGGCCAGCGCCACCAGCGACAACATCACCGGAACCTCGACCAGCACCCCAACGACTGTGGCAAGGGCAGCGCCGCTCGACAGTCCGAACAGTCCAATTGCCACCGCTACAGCGAGTTCGAAGAAATTGGATGTGCCGATCAGGGCGCATGGCGCTGCGATATTGTGCGGCACGCGCCAAGCCCAGGCTGCGGCATAGGCGATGGCGAAAATTCCGTAGGACTGCAGGATGATCGGGACGGCGATCAGGGCGATCAGCAGGGGCTCGGCCACAATGGTTTCAGCCTGGAAAGCGAACAGCAGCACGACCGTTGCAAGAAGACCGATGATCGAGAAAGGCTTTAGCCGCGATGTGAAACTGTCCACCGCCTCGATATCCCCGCCTGCTTTGGCGATGATTGCCCGGCGCGTGAACCAGCCTGCCGTCAGCGGCAATGCGACGTAGAGAACGACCGAAAGGAGCAAGGTTTCCCAAGGCACGACAATGTCCGTGACGCCGAGCAGAAGTGCCACGAGGGGCGCGAAGGCGACAATCATGACAAGGTCGTTCACCGAAACCTGCACCAGCGTGTAGGCAGGATCACCCTTGGTCATTTGCGACCACACGAAGACCATGGCGGTGCAAGGGGCCGCGCCGAGCAGGATCAAGCCAGCGATATATTGATCGGCATCGTCAGGAGCGATCAGCCCTGTGTAAAGGTAATTGAAGAACAGGATTGCCAGCGCGGCCATGGTGAAGGGCTTAACCAGCCAATTCACCACAAGCGTAATGACAAGGCCCTTGGGCTTCTTGCCGATATCACGGATGCTGGCGAAATCCACAGCCACCATCATCGGGTAGATCATCGCCCAGATCAGCACCGCAACGACCAGATTTACAGAGGCATATTCCAGCTCTGCAAGGCTCGCCGCGACAGCAGGAGCAGTCAGGCCAAGAGCAACCCCTGCGGCAATGGCGAGCGCGACCCAGAGCGAAAGATAGCGTTCGAACAGGGCCATCAGGCGACTTCATCGGCTTGTTGGCCGATCTGCGTCAGCGCCGCGCGCCATTCTCGATCGGTGAGGCGTCCTTCATCAAGCGCAATCATCGCAGCGACACGCCGTGAAAGCCGCTGGTAGGCGAGCTCGAACCCGGTAAGTTCGCCGTCTATATGCGAGCCGTCATCGGCATAGCCAGCGGGATCGGGAATGCCCCAATGGGCCTGGAGCGGATGTCCTGGAAAGACGGGGCAGGTTTCAGCCTTGGCATTGTCGCACACCGTTATGACCGCATGAATCGGAGGGGCAGCACTGCCGGTGAATTCGTCCCAGCTTTTCGACCGCAATCCGGCGGTTTCGTGGCCCTTTGCCTCGAGCAGTTGCAAAGCCAGCGGATTGGGCACCCCGCGCGGCGTGCTTCCTGCCGAGAATGCCGCAAATCGCCCCGGTGCAGCATCGCGCATGATGGCTTCCGCGAGAATTGAGCGCGCAGAGTTCGCGGTGCACAGGAACAGCAGATTGCGCATGATTTTCAGCTCCTTTCGCCGGCGCAAACCGTGCTCGGCCTGGGCGCGGCTTCGCATGATGCACCGGCACAACAGTTTTCGGTGAGAAAGCTCAGCAGCCCATCCATCGCCCCATAATCTGCAGAATAGATCAGCGAACGCCCCTCGCGCCGCTGGTTGACAATTTCCGCCTGCTGCAATTGGGCAAGATGAAAGGAGAGCGAGGAGTTGGGGAGATCGAGCGCCCGGGCGATATCTCCCGCCGCCATTCCCGCCGGGCCTCGGCGGACGAGCAAGCGAAACACTTGCAACCGGTGCTCATTGGCAAGAGCACCCAGCGCGCAGATGACCGTTTCGGGGTTCATTTCGACGATTATCGAACTATTTCTTTCCGCTGGCAAGTATTATTTCGATGATCGTTGAAATATTTTATGACTGAATGCTCTGCGCCGCGCACGGGTCGTTGGGATCTTCAGCTTCTTCCCCGCCGCCCAATTGCGTGACCAGCAGGAAACCACCGACAACCAGAACGACAAAGATCGTCGTCATGGTGCCGAGATATTTGTCGATCACCGCCTTGATCGGCGCACCGAAGAACTGGAACAACACGCCGACCACCATGAAAATCAAGGCGCGCCCGGCGATCGCAGCTACGGTGAAGGTCAGCAGGTTCATCTCGATGAAACCCGCCGTGATGGTCATCAGTTTGAAGGGGATTGGCGTGCCAGCAGCCAGGAACACCGCAAGTGCGCCCTGCTCGCGAATATAGCAGGCGGCGACCGGGAAACTGTCGGTCAGACCAAGCACACCGATCAACCAGGCTCCGATCGCCTCATAGAGGAAATACCCGATCATGTAGCCGAACAAGCCGCCCAGAACGGAGGCGAGCGTACAGACCAGCGCAAAGCGGATCGCTTTCTTCGGCTCGGCCAGACACATCAATCCGAGCAGCGGATGCGGCGGAATTGGGAAGAAGCTCGATTCGATGAAGGAAAAGAACGCCAGCCACCACTCCGCATGCGGGTGCGCGGCCTTTTGCATTGTCCACTCGTAAAGGCCGCGAAGCGGTTTCATCAGCATTGGTAAATGATCCCGAAACCCCGTTTCCCCGCGCTTAAGCCAGGCGAGCGGTCGGCGCAAGCCAGACTATAATTACCCTATTTGGCACTTTCTTATTGACATCGTGACGCTGTTTGGTTAGGGAAGTTGAGCATCGCGATAAACCGAGTCGCTCCCTGCGGCTTCTGCATCGCTTTTCCCGGGAAATCAGGCTTCATGAATCACGCGCATCACGGCGGCGGGGACTGGCGCCCCGCCTTTCTCGAAGCGCTGGCCAATACCTCCAATGTCACCGCCTCGGCGCGCGCGGCAGGCGTGAACACAAGCACGGCCTATGCGGCGCGCAGGACTGACCGCACCTTCAAGCAGGCCTGGCGGATCGCGCTGTGTGAAGGGTACGACCAGCTCGAGATGGAGCTGCTGCAGCGGCTGCGCAGCGGACAAAGGCCAACCGCCAAGACCAAATATGACAATGCCACCGCGCTGCGGATCCTTCTCGCCCATCGCGCCGAAGTCAGCGAAGAACGCGCTCTGCAGGAGCATGAGGACGAGAGCGCCATTCTTGTATCGCTCACGCAAAAACTGAACCTCATGCGTGAACGCGAGAAAGAGACGCGCGACAGGCTGGTCGCCGAGGGCAAACTGGCACGGGACGACGATGCCTAACCAGGAACGCAGGCGCTGGATGCTGGGCATGAAGCAAGTGCTCAGCGATGTTCTGCTACAGGATCTCACCGGCGAAGAAGCCGCCAAGCTCACGCGGCACTGGCCGTTCTGGGCAAGGCCCGAACAGCTTGCGCCCGGTTGTGACTGGCGCGTGTGGTTGATCTGCGCCGGACGCGGCTTCGGCAAGACGCGCGCAGGAGCCGAATGGGTTCGCAATATTGCGCATAATTTACCAGATGCACGGATTGCGCTCGTGGCCAGTTCGATTGCCGAAGCGCGCGCCGTAATGATCGAGGGAGAAAGCGGATTATTGGCCTGTTGTCGCACTGACCGGATGCGTGCGACGTTCGAGCCCTCGCGCAAGCTGGTGAGCTGGACCAATGGCGCGATGGCCTTGCTCTATGGCGCGGCCGAACCCGATAGTCTGCGCGGACCGCAGCATAGCCATGC
>DAIQNS010000135.1:0-6471 GCA_036788315.1 Alteraurantiacibacter sp.
AGTCGCACCGGAGTTTTCGACCGGCACGGTGATCGGCGGCACGTATCTCACCAAGCATGGCGATAGCCTCAACGGTGATTTCTCGCCTGCCGGGGTGTTGGTGAGCAACCTGTTTGCGCCTGTGGCGGCGTTTGATCTTCCATCAACCACTCATCACGCGTCAAATCTTGAGCCCGCCGGGGCGCCAGACACCAGCCGCACTTCACGGTAATGATCACGGCACTGGGAAAAGAACCCTATCCCGCGGCACCATAGCCAAATGCCAGCATGCTCTTGGGAATTCCTAGCACCCGCTCAACCTCCAGGTTAGCCGATGGGAAGTATCCGCTAAACTCCTCCCGCGAGAGCAATTGTGTCTGATCGAAATATTGGACTGCATTGGCACCCGAAAGCAAGGCAAAGGGAGAAATGCGAATTGCCACCCGGCCCAGCGAGCGCGGGAGCCAATGCACAAATGGTAGCAGGAAATGCAATTCGATCGGAAACTCGCGCGCCGGGGTTTGCACCACAAAGCGTTTGCCGACGCGCATCACCTCGCCCGCAAGCCGCGATCGCTGGTCTAATGGCACATGCTCGATTACTGAATTGCAGATCACGATATCGGCTGCGTGATCGGGTTGCGGCACTGTATCGCCATCATAGAGATGCAACTCGATCCGGTCATCTCGTTGCTGGACACCCATTTTCATGCGGCCATCATCTATATTGTAAATGATTATCTTGCGCGGCTGGATGATGTCACTGACCGCTCGCCAGAAAGTAAGCGAGCCGCCAATATCGATAACGACCGCCTGATTGATATCAGGAAACCTCGCAAGGATCGTGTTGGCCCGCTGTCTGCGGAAATGGCGCTGGAAAGGGCCGAGCAATCTGGTCCACACTGCCATCTGAGACCTACTTCCGGCACAGATGCAGAAGTTCGAATGGATCAAGCCGCCATTCGGTTGCCAGATGCGGCTGGTCGGCAAAGGCATCATAGCGCTCAACGACGAAGCCCGCCTGCTCCAACGTGGCAAGATAATCGTCGGCAGTGTAGAGCCGAAGGTGGTCATCCTGTCCCAGCAACCGAATGCGATCTTCCGGCGTGGAGGACAGCGGCAATTCAATACTTTTAGCCATTTTGAGCGCAATTGGCACCTGCAGGATCGCGGTTCCGCCAGGCCGCAGCACGCGGTGAATTTCCGACAAAGCGAGCGGCACATCTGGCACATGCTCAAGCACATGATTGCAGACAAACAGATCTACGCTGTCATCTGCCATTGGAAGGCCCGACAAATCGGCCCGTTCCACCCGGTCAATATGGCGATAGCGCGAGGGCTCGAAATCATAGGCAGTGTAATTGACCGGCGCGGCGCTGCTGATCTGCCGCGTCAGCCCCTTTTCCGGCGCAAGGTGCGCAATGGTGATGTCCCGTGCGAAGCGAAAGCCACTGCCCGCCTGCGAGAGCCAGAACCAGATCAACCGTTCGCGCGAACTGGAATGGCACACAGGACATTGATCGCCATAGCGCCGCAATCCGCCCACCACTTGCAGACGCTCCAACACTTCAAAGCCATAGCCGGTGTCACGCAGGCGCCTGACTGGCGCCTTGCAAACATGGCAGCGCATTGGGCCGATGTGGATTGCCCGGCGACCACTTTCGATCACAGGATACGGGATCATCCGCCCGATCTTTTTCCTGTTCAGCATGGCCCCGAGCACTTTCCTTCCGATGCAAATCGTCTAAGGGTTGTTACGCAGACCCGCAAGCAAAGTAATGCTGCGCTGCAAAAAGAAACGCACCCAGCCTTCTCCCTCTCTTTGCGTGTCAGGCTGGAATCATTTTGAAATTGGACATTGCGTGATCAGACAGCCCCTGACCACAACCCACCCGCATGGCTATGTGCTGGCGCGTCGTGACCGCCAGCTGGCGCTACTGCGCATCTCAAAGAATGCTTCGACCGAATCGAAAAACCGCCTCGAATGCGCAGATTGGGTCGCTTTTGACGCCTTTGAGGGCCCTGTGGTGGCCTTCCTGCGGGAACCGGTCTCCCGGTTTCTCTCGTCGGTTCCCGAAACTGCGTTGCGCATGACGCATTTTGCCATCGCCGAGGACTGGAGAGGTGACCGCGTGGTAGTGCCGGAAGATATCTTCGGCGAGCTGCTTGGCGTAGCGCAGGAACCCATCGGGACCGTGATGGAGAAGTTCATCGAGCTGGTTGAATACGGCTTTTTCGATGCCCACCACGAACCGCAATATGCCTTTATGGTAGACCGTGCGATGCAGCTGCGGATCGATCCGCTGCTCTATCTTACCGAAGGCTTTGAGAACGCCATCACGCAAATCGAAATCCGCACCGGCATTCGCACCCCCGTCGCCCGCGAGCGCGGCAATCAGGGCGGTGCCAAGCCGCAAGCGGGGCGCACTCCGATCATTGATTTTGCGCGACGCATCAGCCGGACAGGCGTATATCGTGAAGTGGCGCATTCCGGTTTTCTGGGGCAACGTTACATTGGCGTGCCCGGCCCGCTGACGCTGCGCGATCTCAACGGGCTCGCCAATCAGTTCAGCCGTGAACTCAAGGGCTTTACCCTGCCGCAGCACTTGCGCGAACGGATCCTCGCGCTCTACGCGCCCGATCAGGCCATGTGGAGCGCAGTGACCGCGCGCGGGGGCGATGTCCGTGCCAGCGAGGTCTGGGCCCAGCTGGCATGACACCTGCGGGTTAGCGGCGCAGCACCACTCGCTTGATCGCCGCTTTCCAGCTCTCCCCGATGCGGATCTCGCGCCACTCCTGAAAGAAGCGTCCCTGCGGACCGTCGCTGCCACATTCGAGCAATGGCATCAGCATCGCCGGAATGCTGGCCGGCTCATTGCCATGATCGCTCATCCGAGTCCGGGTGGCACCGGGGCTGAATTCATTGATCAGGACATTGGGATAGCGATCACGGTCGATCTCGCGCGCGATTCCGCGCACCAGTGTGTGCAGCGCGCCCTTCGACACCGAATAGGCAAGCGAACCGGGCACCGGAGTCATATCTGCCAACGAGCCGACCACTACTACCCGTCCATAATTGCGTTCCAGCATGGCTGGCATAACAGCGCGGGCCGCATTGGCGACGCCGACCACATTGATGCGCAACACCTCATCAAGATGAGCCGCATCCTGATCGAGGAAAAACGCCTTGGGATAGACCGCCGCCGCCGCAATCAGGTGATCGACCGGGCCGTTGGCCAACATGGCTTCGGCAAAGGCGGCTTCGCACGAAGTGCCATCGGCCACGTCGCCGCAGACCGTAGTAATACCAGGGATTTCTGCAGCCAAGTCGGCAAGCGCCGCTGCGCTGCGCCCGATGGCTGACACACGGTCTGCGCGAGCAGCAAAGTGTCGGACCAATTCCCGCCCAATCCCGCCGGTGGCCCCGGTGATCGCGACATGGCGCGGAGATGCCGCGACGCTGCTGGTCATGCCTTGCCCCTCCGCATTGGCGACAACCGCCTCAACACCGCGAGCACCAGCTTTTCGGGCTGTTCCTTGTAAGCCAGCGCCGGCGCCTCGATCAGCGTCCAGCTCAACCACGCCGCAAGGCACGACAGCGGCAGGCACAGCGCAAACACAACCAGCCATGACTGGAACGGATAGATATTCATCAGCATCATCAGGATCACGCTATGACTGAGGTAAACCCCATAGGAGAGAGCGACCCCGGTTGTGAGCGGGGTTTCGGGAAAGCGCAGCAGTCCAATGCCGACCACCAGATAGGCCGTCAGGAACGGGCTGAACACATAAACGAAAGGCGAAGCATAGCAGATGGCCAGCAGAACCAGCGCTCCCAGCATCAGGGTACGCGACCATGGCAGCCGGTCGCTGAACAGCTGGATCAGTACACCCGCTCCGAAATAGCCAAAAAGGAACAAGAACATGAACAACCGTCCCCGCGGCTCGTCGCCCGAAATGGGGCCGATGCCCAGCACCAGCACCGCAAGGCTTGCCAGATAAAGCGCCAGAAATAGCCAGCGCCGCTTGAGCACCAGGACGAGGTAACACATCCATTCGAAGTGCAGCGTCCAGATCGGCCCGTTTATGGTGTCCCCGCCATCATAATCGACCACGCCGGGCAATTGGAGGCTAAGGAAGGTGGTGACGGTCCGCAGATAACGCCAGGTCGCTGGGCTGGTGTAATATTCCGCGAATGACAGGCTGGAAAAGAGCGGGCCAATCACAAGCGCGGTGACCAGAACGATTGTCACCAGAAGCGGCATGATGCGCATAAATCGGCGGCTGAGATAGCCGAGCACATTGCCGCTCTTGACCAACCCCGGCGTGATCAGGAAACCGCTCAGGGCGAAGAACACCGATACTGCGAGCAACCCGATCTGGATATAACCGTCAGACCAGCGGAACAGCCAGTCGTCGCGCACGATATCATGTTCGATCTTGATGGCATGGTGCAGCACGACGGTGCTGGCGGCCACAAACCGCAGCATGTCAAAACCCGGACCGCGATTGCCATGTTCCTGATAGGCTTGTCGCAGGTTGCTGATCGCCATCGGGTTCCCTTTTGATCCCTTCGCACGCAGACCCAGCGCCGCTCTCCACGAAAACCAGTGGCGCGTAAAGGGACAAAAAGCAGACTTTGCCTTGGTCAAAAGGGTCGGCTGCGACCCGGCCGACCGCGATCGCAAATCCGTCACAAGCCCGCCCGGGGTTAGCGCTTGACCCTCTGGCGAGCATCCCACATGGACGGCCGACGCCGGCGCTTTCGCGGTCAAGGAATGGATCCTGCTGCTTGCCCAAATTACCAGTATCCCGCCTGACCTCGGACTTGCTGCTGGGCCTCGGCCTACGCGGGGCAGGCGCCGTGTCGAGCTTTGCGCTCGCGTGGATCATGGCGCAGTTGTTCGGGGCGCAGATTGTCGGTTACTATCAGATCGCGTTCACCACAGCGATGTTGCTGGCGGGTATCGCAGCCCTAGGGCAGCCGGTGATGCTTATCCGTCAGATTGCGCCACTTGTCGAAGGGGACAACCGGGCGCAGGTAGCCGCCAGCTATCGCGGGATCCTGCGCTTTGTGACGATGTCTGGCGGAGCATTGGCAATTCTGGCAGCGGCGCTCAGCGTCCCGCTCGCACGCGGACTGATAGGCGAAGCCGCGCTGATCCCCTATGTGATCCTGCTGGCCCCGGTTGTGTTTCTGCTACCCTTGGTGCGGGTCCAGAATGCCCTGCTGCGCTGCCTTGGCAGGGTGCGGCTGTCGCAATCACTCGAAGGCGTGGGCTATACCACTTTTGCGGCTCTGGTTCTGGCAGCCCTATGGCTGCAGGGCGGAACTGATCAGCCGCTGATTGCGCCTGTTGCGCTGGTGACCGGGCTGGTGCTTTCGGTGATGATCGGAAGTCATTTTGCGCGGCGCGAACTTGGCCCTTGGTGGAAAGCGCAGCCCCGGACCGGAATTGATCTGGCAGCGGGCGGCTGGGTTGCCGCCGCGCCGATCGCGACTTTGACCGGCAATTGGCTGATCCTCATGCTGATCGGCGCATTGCTCGGGGCGGCGGACGCCGGCATTTTCCGCACTGCGGTGATGATCTGCATGCTGATGGAACTGATCAACACCTCTTTTGCAACAATGGCAGGGCCGCATCTCGCCCGGGCCGCAGGCGCTGGCGATACCGCGCGGCTGCGCAGGATCATCCTGGTGGCCGGAGGGATCGGCATTACTCTCGCTGCGCCGCTCGGGCTGCTTGCGCTGCTGGCTCCGGAATGGCTGCTCGGCCTGTTCGGCCCGGAATTCTCCGCCGGAGCAAACGCATTGCAATGGATCGCCGTGGGCCAGATGGTCAATGTCGCCGCCGGGCCGGTGGGCGTGGCGCTGGTGATGCAAAAACGCGAACGCCCGATGCTCCTGATCGAGTTCTGCGCCACCTTGTGCGGGCTGGCCACAACGGTGGTTCTGCTTCCCGGCTGGGGTCTAGCAGGCGCTGGCCTTGGCGTTCTGGTGGCCGCCACCATCCGCAATGTGACCAATGCGGCGCTGGTGTGGTTCACCGACGCCAAGCCGCCAGAACCCGCCGCCTAGAACACGTTCTCTAGCCCTTGATCAGCGGACGCCACCAGCTTTCGTGGTCGAGATACCAGCGCAGGGTCTGGCGCAGGCCTTCATCAAAGCCGTGGGCCGGTGTGTAATCCAGTTCTGCGCGCGCCTTGGTTTCGTCAATCGCGTAGCGGCGGTCATGCCCGGCGCGGTCGGTGACGAAGGTCTTGAGGCTTTCGGTTGCCTCACCCTTGGCCGCAGGCGCATCGGGATACCGCTCCGCCAACCCTTCGACTTCGGCAAAGGCGCGATCCACCTCGCGGCAGATTGCGGCAATCACTTCGAGATTGGGCAATTCCGCTCCGCCGCCGATATTGTAAGTCTCGCCCGGCGTGCCGCGCTTGAGGCAGGCCTCGATCCCGCGGCAGTGATCCTCGACATGCAGCCAGTCGCGCACGT
>DAIQNS010000136.1:0-6445 GCA_036788315.1 Alteraurantiacibacter sp.
AAGTCGGCTTTGGCGGGTATGAGGCGTGGGAAGAACAGGTCTATGCCGAAGAAGCGCGCGCCGCTCAGAAGATGGATGCGCGCCTGAAGCTCGAAGCGCACTGGCTTGCACGCGGGGTGACCGCGCGGCGCAAGCGCAACATGGGCCGGCTCGACAAACTGCACCAGATGCGCGCCGCGCGCGCCGCAATGATCACGCCGAGCGGCACGGCAAAGCTGCAACTCGCCAGCGACAGCGAGTTCAAGAGCAAATCGGTGATCGCGGCGGAGGACATCTCCAAAAGCTACGATGGCCGCGCGATCATCAAACCCTTCTCGCTGCGCATCCAGCGTGGCGACCGGATCGGGATTGTCGGCGCGAACGGCGCGGGCAAGACGACGCTGCTCAAGATGCTCACCCGCGAAATTGCGCCCGACACCGGCAAGGTGACGCATGCCAATACGCTCTCGGGCGTGACGATCGACCAGCAGCGCGCGCTCCTCACCGATCAGAAGAGCGTGCGCGATGTGCTTGCCGAAGGAGGCGACTGGGTCGATGTGCGCGGCACGCGCAAGCATGTGCAGGCCTATCTCAAGGATTTCCTGTTCGAGCCCTCGCTGATCGATGCGCGGATCGGCACGCTGTCGGGCGGTGAACGCTCACGCCTGCTGCTTGCGCGTGAATTTGCACGGGTTTCCAATCTTCTGGTGCTCGACGAGCCGACCAATGATCTTGATCTGGAAACGCTCGACCTGCTTCAGGAAGTGATTGCCGATTACGAAGGCACCGTCCTGATCGTCAGCCACGACCGCGATTTTCTCGACCGTACGGTGACGGTAACGCTGGGCCTCGATGGCAGCGGAACGGTGGACATCGTCGCGGGCGGCTATGCCGACTGGGAAGCGCGCCGCAAACAGCAGCAGCGTGCACCGCGCAAGTCCGCCGCGCCGGACGAAGCGGCCAAGCCAGCGCCCAAAGCCGCCACCTCGCTCAAGCTCACCTACAAGGACCAGCGCGATTACGAGCAATTGCCTGCCCGGATCGAGCAGCTCGATGAAATGATCGCCAAGGGCGAAGCGGCGCTTGCCGACCCCGATCTCTATACGCGAGATCCCGCAAAATTCGCCCGCATCAGCCAGTCCATCGCACTTGCGCGCGAGGAAAAGGACGCCGCCGAAATGCGCTGGCTCGACCTCGCGGAGCGGGTCGAAGGCTAGCAAAACGCCTTGGTTACCGAGCCTTAACCAAGCTTGCTCATGACATCTGCACCACTACTGTTGTGTAAGGCCTCATATGGGCACTGCAAATTCTTCCGCAGCGCGGATTGGCGAACCGGCAGCAATCGATCCTATGACAGGATTCGAGGCGGCGAACGACGCCTACGGCAGTCTCGCGATGCTCGTGAGCCGGCCCAAGCCCAAGAAAAAGCCCGTGTTGGTCCTCGATGCCGACGAACTTGCTGCAGCGCATCTGCTGTTCCAGCAAGGTGCCGCCGAGCAGCTCGAAGATGCCGACCGGATCGAACGCGCGCCGATGATGCTCGGGCTGGCCCCGCTTGGCTCGGATGCCGAGACCGATGATTTGCCCGGTCCGGACGAGGACGAGTACACCATCGAAGCCGACGCACCAGCGCCCGAGGACGTGCTCAACATGACCCGCCCGGTGCAGGAACTTTCCGAAAGGCCGCAGAAGAGTTTCAGGAAGCTCATGGTCGCCCTGCCGCCCGACGGCGATCCTGCCCTCGATGCCATCGAACCTTTCGTGCCGCTCGCGCCCAGCGATGAAGAAGCATCCGACGAGGACTTCGTCGAGACTGAGCTTGGGTTCGAGGCCGAATTGGAGGCGGAGGCTGAGCCTGAGGCTGAGTTGGAAGCCGAGAATCCGGCAACTGATGCCGTTGCCGAATTGACCGATGAAGCGGCCGAAGTGTTTGTCGACGGTGCGGCGCTGGATGATGCGGCGCACGCCCCAACCGAGGAAACAGCGCCCGCAGAAATGCCGCACGAGGAAATCTTCGACGAAGAAGATGTCGGCACTGCGCCCGACAAAGCCGACGCAATCATCGAGGCCACCGAACCTTACGAGCCTCTCGAAGTTCACGAAGCCGAGCCGGAAGATGCGCTTGGGCAGGACGAGATTGCCGAGGCGCCCGCCGAGGAAAGCGCAGCCGTGCAAGAGCCCGGCAACGCCGCGAATGAGACCGATCTGAGCGAGGAGGAAGAGGTCGACGGCTACGCCTTCATGCGCTCGCCCGAGCAGCGCAAACTCCTCATCCCCAGCGCGGGAACACAGCACCAGAACAGCTTGCGCGCGCGCCTGATCAAAGATTTCGAACCAGAGATCGAGGAACCCGATCCCACCTGGCGCTCACGCCTCGCGGACTGGTTCGCGCGCGCCTGGCAGCGCTTCCTTGGCTAAGCCTGCTGAAGGCTGGCGCTAGGAAATCCGGTAAAACCCGGCCACCCTCTCAAGCGCCAGCTTCAGCACCAGCTTGCCGCTGCGCGAGGGCCATTGCAGCGCCTTTTCCGCCGCCGCAATCGTCTCGCCCGCGCACACCACGCGCCACAGGATATCCTCCAGCCCCTTGCCCGCCTCGCGCAAGGCGCCATTGAAGCGCGTGCGTGCGGCCATCTGCTTCTCGCCCGCGGTCAGCCCCTGTTCGCCGGTTGTCTTTGCGCGCACCGCATCCCAGCGCATGGTCGTGCTCGGCGCAAGCTGCGCGCGCTCATAATCGCAGCGCAAGCGCTCCCCCGCAGCATAGAGGCGATCATCGAGATGGCCGTGCGCATGCAGCCAGCTCAGCGGCGATTCGGCCAGATTGACCGTGACCGAACGCCGCGATTTGAGCGCCCCGCCCTTGCGCCGCGGCCCTTCGGCGGTGAGTTCACGTTCGACAAGCTTGCGTTGCATTGGATCTTCCCTTCCTTTGCACCAGGCAGCGCGCATTTGTGCACCGCTGAGGCGACGCGGCCCCTTGCCAAAACAAACCATGTGTAGGAAAGCAGATAAACCATATTGGTTACATGAAAGCCGTTCCCGATGATCAATCGCATTCGCCAGATCCGCAAGCAGAAGGGCATGACGCTGGCCGAAGTTGCCGCCGCCTGTAACCCGCCGACGACTGCGCAGACCATCGGCAGGCTCGAGACCGGTATGCGCAATCTCTCGCTGGTGTGGATGAACCGCATTGGCGAGGCGCTCGGCATCGATCCGCAAGCTCTGGTCAAGGGCGAGGAGCACACGCCCCCGCGCATCATCGCGCGCCTGACCGAAAGCGGCGCAGAAAGCATGACCAAGCCGCGCGATGCCATATTGCCGACCGAATTGCTCGATGCAGGATCGCTCATCTGCCTCGCGATCGAGACATCGCAAGGCGAGTACCGCAGCGGCGACCAATTGTGGATGCGCCGCTTCGATCCTGCCGCAGCCGCGCAGATGATCAACCGCGACGTTCTTGCTCCGCGCTCAGGCGGACGCTTCGCCTTTGGCCGGCTGATCGACCGGCAAGGGAGCCTGATCGGGCTTCTGCCGCCGGGTCTGGGGCAACGCCAGATCGTGATCGACGGGCCGCAATGGCTCGCGGTGGCAGAGATGCTGGTGCGCAAACTGTAACGCTTCCAGAAAACTGTCATGAACCGCGTCCTTTCAATCGCCACGCTTTATCCCAATGCGCATGTTCCGCGCTTCGGCACTTTTGTTGCGCGCCAGATGGAAGCGCTTGCCGCGCGCAAGGATTGGGATGTGACGCTGATCAATCCGATCGGCATCCCGCCGGTGCCCATGGGCCGGTACAAGGCGCTCGCCGCGGCGGCTTTTTCGGGCGAGGAAGGCGGCGTCCATGTCCATCGCCCGCGCTTCACGCTGATCCCCGCGGTGGGCGGACCGTTCAATCCTGCGATGATCGTGCGCGCGGTCTTGCCGCTTGCGCGCAAGCTGCATGCCGCAAAGCCCTTCGATCTGGTCGACGCGCAGTTCTTCTATCCCGATGGGCCGGCCGCAGCGCGCATCGCTAGTGAGCTAGGCCTGCCGCTGTCCATCAAGGCGCGCGGGGCGGATATCTCCTTCTGGGGGCAGAAACCCTACGCGCAAAGCAAGATGATCGCCGCCGCGCAGCAGGCCGCAAGGCTGCTTGCGGTGAGTGCCTCGCTGGCCGAGGAGATGGTCGCAATCGGCCTGCCGCGCGAGAAGATCACCCTGCATTACACCGGACTTGACCATGCGCTGTTCCGCCCGCGCAAGCGCAAGGAAGCACGAAGACAGATGGCCGAGGATCATGGGATTGAGCTTTCAGAAGGCGAGCGGCTGATCGCCTGCGTCGGCGCGCTGATCCCGCGCAAGGGTCAGCATTTCGCCATTCGTGCGCTGAGCCAGCTTCCGGACACACAGCTCGCGCTGGTCGGCACCGGGCCGGACCGCGGGGCCTTGCAGGAATTGGTGTTTGAGCTCGGCCTTGCGCGCCGTGTGCATTTTCTTGGCAGCCTCGATCATGGCGCATTGCCGCTGGTTCTTTCGGCGGCAGAAGCAATGGTTCTGCCGTCTGCGAGCGAGGGGCTGGCGAATGCCTGGGTCGAGGCACTCGCCTGCGGCTGTCCGCTGGTGATTAGCGCGGCGGGCGGCGCGAGCGAAGTGGTCACCGCGCCGGAGGCGGGCCGGATCGCCGCGCGCGAGATCGATGCGATTGCCGAGGCGCTGCGCGAGGTGCTGTCCGCCGCCTATCCGCAAAGGCGTGTGGCGGCACTCGCGGCGCGGTTCAGCTGGGAGAGCAATGCCGCTGCACTGGCGCACTATTACGAGGGCCTGATAGCCTAGGCTAAATCTCGCCGCGCACTTTCTTTTCCTGCAGATCGGCCAGCGATTCCTCCGGCACGAAGCTGTCGGAATTGACGCCCAGCCAGATGAGGATCGGTGCGGCCATGTACACCGAGCTGTACGTGCCCACGAAAATGCCCAGCGTGATCGCGGCCACAAGGCCGAACAAGCTCGCCGGCCCGTAAATCAGCAGCGGCACCAGCGCAATCAGCAAGGTCAGCGAGGTCATGACCGTGCGCGCCAGCGTCTCGTTGACCGAAAGGTCGAGCAGAGCTGGCACTTCCATCTTGCGATACTTCTTCAGATTTTCGCGGATACGGTCATAGACCACGATCGTATCGTTCAACGAATAGCCGATGATCGCGAGAATCGCGGCGATGATCTGCAAGCTGAATTCCATCTGCAACAGTGCAAACATGCCCAGCGTGAGCGACACGTCATGGAACAGCGCGAACAGCGCGCCTACGCCGAACTGCCATTCGAAGCGGATCCAGATATAGACCGAAATCGCCACCATCGCCGCGCCAAGGGCAAGCATGGCCGTGGCCCAGAACTCGTCCGAAACCTTGCCCGAAACGGTGTTCACGCTGTCGCGCTGGAAATCGGCGAATTCGCCCGAGACGCTGGCGATGATCTCATCGGCAATGCGGTTGGCCGCGGCAGGATCGCTTGTCGCGCTTTCGGGCAGGCGCACGCGGATCGAGACCTGATTGTCCTCGCCAAAGCGCTGCACGATCGGTTCGCCATAGCCGAGCTGGGTCACATTATCACGGATCGCCGCGACAGGCGCCTGATCGCTCTGTGTGAACGTGCCGGTGATTTCCTGGCCGCCCGCAAAATCGACGCCGTAATTCAGCCCCTTGGTGAACACCAGCGCCCAGCTCGCCGCAATCAGCAGGATGCTGACCACGTAAAACGGTATGCGCCATTTCAGGAACTTGATGTTCGTGTTTTCAGGGACGAGCTTGAGTAAACGCATGATCTCTCTGCCCTTAAATCGTCAGATCTGTCGGGCGATTGTCCCGCAGATAGCCGGCAACCCACATGCGGGTCAGCGTAACGGCGGTGAAAACGCTCGTGAACAGGCCGATGATCAAGACCACGGCAAAGCCGCGAATGGGGCCCGAGCCGAACATGAGCAACAGCACACCGGCGATGAAATTGGTGACATTGGCATCGTAGATCGCCCGGCTCGCCTCGCGGTAGCCGTTTTCCACCGCAGCAACAACGCGCCGTCCGCGCTTTCGCTCTTCGCGGATGCGCTCGTTGATGAGCACGTTGGCATCGACTGCCGCGCCGATAGTGAGCACGAAACCGGCAATGCCTGGCAACGTCAGAGTGGTGTTGAGCGCCGCCATGATGCCCAGGAGCATCAGCACGTTCAGGACCAGCGCAATCGTCGCGTAAATACCGAAGCGGCCATAGGCGGCAATCATCAGGCCGATCACCAGCAGCGAGCCGATGCCCATGGCCAGCATCCCGCGCCGGATCGAATCCGCGCCAAGATCGGGCCCCACGGTCCGCTCCTCAATCACCGTCAGCTCCACCGGCAGCGCGCCCGAGCGCAGCTGGATCGCCAGCGAATTGGCGCTCTCGGTAGTGAAGCCGCCAGAAATCTGCGCCGCGCCGCCAAGGATCGGCTCGCGGAAAGAAGGCG
>DAIQNS010000137.1:0-4157 GCA_036788315.1 Alteraurantiacibacter sp.
ATCTGATCGAGATTGTCGATGCCAGCCACGATGCCGAGGAACTGCTCGAACACACCAAATTGGCGATCTATCAGGACCGCATTTTCGCCTTCACGCCCAAAGGGGCGCTGTTCCAATTGCCTAAGGGAGCGACCGCGGTCGATTTCGCCTTTGCGGTGCATACCGATCTTGGCGCGCAAACCGTGGGGGCGAAAATCAACGGGCGGCACATGCCGCTGCGCACGCAGCTGGGCAATGGCGATGTAGTGGAAATCGTCAAGGGCCGCACCGCCGAGCCGCAACTCTCGTGGCTGGGTTTTGTCGTCACCGGCAAGGCCCGCGCCGCGATCCGCCGTTTCAACCGCGCGAAGGAGCGGCAGGACGTCGCCGAAATCGGCACCAAGCTGTTTGAGGAAATTGCCGAGCGCCTGCCTGCCAAGATCGGCAAGAAGGCGATCAAGCAGGCGGTCGAGCGGCTGGACCTTGAGGACCAGGAAGATTTCATGCACGCGATCGGCTCGGGCAGGCTGAGCGACCGCGAAGTGATGGAAGCGCTTGTCCCCGGCTCCACGCAGGACATGCCCGAGGAGCCGGTGCAAACGCGCGCAATCACCATCAAGGGGCTGACCCCGGGCATGGGTTTTGCGCTTGCTGAATGCTGCCATCCGGTGCCGGGGGACCGTATCGTGGGCCTGCGCCGACCGCACAAGACCGTCGAGGTGCATGCCATCGACTGCCTCGATCTCGCCAATGGCGTGGATGCGGACTGGGTTGACCTTTCGTGGGGGGATCGCTCGCAAGGGGCCGTGGGGCGCATCAGCGTCACCGTGTACAACCGGCCCGGCACATTGGCCGAAACGACCGCAGTGTTTGCCCGCAACAACGCCAATGTGATGAATCTGGAAATGACCGAGCGCGACGATCCTTTTCATACTTACGCGGTCGAACTTGAAGTGGGCGATCTGGCGCATCTCACGCGGATCATGAGCGCCTTGCGCGCCACCGACAGTGTCGCACAGGCAGAACGCGAATAGGCCAGCCCGAGAGGAGCAGTACGAATGGATGGGAATACTTAGCGGGCAACAAGCGTCTTTTCAGATCAGGATGCGATAGCTGGTTTGCAGGAGTGAATTGTTTTGGCCATTGAGAACACATCGGGGGAAAGCTTCAGCACTGCCAGCACGCGGGCCAAATCGCGCGCAGCCCCTTTGGTGGCCGCCTTGTTCTTCGCTGTGCTGTCGCATGCCGCTTTCCTAAGCCTGCCCGGGCCAGCATTGGGAAAGCCTCCGCAAGTGATCATCACCGCAGACAGCGATTTGCGCTTTGGCACCTTGATGGTGTTTGGCAGCGGCTCGCGCACTGTCAGCCCCGCCGGACTTGTGCGCGATGTGGCGGTTGTCGGGATGGAAGGTTCGCAGACCGGGCCTGCGCGTTTCACGATCAGCTACGATCGCGGCAACGAGAACAAGCATGTGCTCGATATCGAACTTGACCTCGTCATGTCGAGCCCGCCCCGGGTGCGCGTGCAGGGTCTCGAAGGCCAGCTTTCCGCGCTTGAAACCGATTTGCCAGGCGCTGGCCGGATCACACCGGGGCAGCCGATCCGCATCACCATGCGCGATTGCCGCGAAAGGGTGTGTTCGCTGCAATTCAATGTCGGCGGCCGGCTCGATATTGTGCGCCAGTATGGCGGCGCCGATCTGACGGTACCAATTCCGCTCGACGTGACGGTAATCTCTGCCGAACGGCAGCGGCGCTGAGCGATGCGAGGTGCTCGCCTGTCCCTGATTGCACTTGCCGCATTCATGGCCCTGCCTGGCCCTGTTCAGGCCGAGCCAGCGATTGCTGAGGGCCGGGTAAGTGCCACGATTGTCGAGCCGCTGCGTGCAGTTCCGCTCGAGGATCTCACCTTTGGCACGTTGTCAGTGGGACGGGAGGCAGGCGGCGAAGTCCGCGTTTCTGCAGCTACGTCGCAAGCCGCCTATTCGGGAACCGCAGCGCCAGCCTGCGCCGCCGCCACGCAATGCGCGCCGCACGCCGCACGCTTTGCGGTCTCGGGCGAAGCTGACCGCGCCTATCGCGTGGAAATGCCGACCGATGTGTTCGCGCGGGGCGAATTGACCGGGCAGGTGCTCAAGGTCTCCGCGCTGGAAATCCGCAGCCGCAATCAACCGGCAGCAAACTGGCGCGGGACGCTCGACCCCTCGGGCAAGGACGAATTCGCAATCGGTGGAACCTTGACCATACCTGCTGCGACCAAAGCCGATAGTTTCCGCGCCGATCTGGCAATCGCCGTATTCTACGACTGAGCGCGCGCCGCTTTTCCCAAAAATGTGCCAATGCCCGGCTCTTCGCCCGGGGGCTTTGTCGTGTCTGAGACAAAAGTTTCTTAACACCTGCGCGCTAATACGTAATTCAGGGCGGGTGGAAAATTTACTTTTTCGACAATCCCGCCCGATCAATGACGGGTTTAATTGAGACTGAATCAGGGGTTTTGAACATGAAGAAATTTGCCATTCTCTCGGCTGCTGCCTTCGCAGTTTTCGCCGCTCCGGCCATGGCCGCACCTGGCGACACCGCAGCTGCCGATGGTGCTGCAACCGCCGAAATCGTTGCTCCCATCACCTTGACGCATGTGACCGGCGCGACGCTCGACTTCGGCACTTTCACCACTGGCGACAACGGCGGCACGATCGTTGTGACGCGTGGCGGCAATGGCAGCGCGACCGGTGATGTTACGCTGGTTGGCGGTTCGGTCGAAGCGGCTGACCAGTTCGCTGTGGCAGGCGATCCCGGCCGTCGTTTCTCGATCACCACCGGCGCTGGCCAGGTTTCGAACGGCGCTGCTACTCCGGTGACCATGGATTTCACCACCGACGCCCGCGCCGCGCACACGCTTGATGCAGCCGGCGATGCGAGCTTCTCGGTTGGCGGCACGCTGACTGTGCTCGGCGGCGAACCTGCTGGTGTCTACACCGGTTCGTATGCCGTAACTGTCGCTTACAATTAAGCAATCCAGGGCGCGGGCTGCCAGCAGAGGCAATCCGCGC
This sequence comes from Alteraurantiacibacter sp., assembly GCA_036788315.1. Lineage (GTDB taxonomy): Bacteria > Pseudomonadota > Alphaproteobacteria > Sphingomonadales > Sphingomonadaceae > Alteraurantiacibacter. The sequence continues at coordinate 3,030 of DAIQNS010000137.1, forward strand.
CCTTATTGTATCTGGTCGATATTTGTGATGCGAAACACTTCTCTTGCCGGACTGGTTGCCGGTCTTGCCATGCCGGTGATTGCATCGCCTGCGATGGCGGAACCGGGCGATACAGCCACGGTTTCCGGCGCATCGGCGGCGGAGGTCGTTGATCCGGGCGCGCTTGTCAAAGTCGATGATCTGCGGTTCGGCACATTTGCCCGGCCCGCGAGCGCGGCTAGCATGACGATCACTGCAAACGGCACGGTAACGGCAACCGGCGAAGTTGCCGCAAGCATGGACAGCTTTCCATCACCCGGAGGCCGGGGCCCCGCGCGTTTCCTCGTGCAAGGCACCGATAGCCGCCTGTTCATCCCGTTTTTCCCGAGCAGCGTGACGATCTCGAACGGGTCGAGCACGATGCTGGTCGATCAGCTGCGCGACAATGTGTTCATCATCGGCTTTCTCGATAGTGAGGGCCGCTACAACTACCAGATCGGCGGCCGGCTTAATGTTTCGGCCAATCAGGAGCCGGGCCAATACAGCGGCGACTTCCAGATATCTGTGCTTTTCCTCTAGCCGACTCTTGCCAGCGAATAAGGGTTTTCACATAGAGGCCACTTGACCTGGTTCGGGGGGAGCAATCGCGTGAATTTGGCGGCCGACACTGCGAAGCCGGGTCCAATTCGGCTCTTGGCGCTGATTGCCTTTGCAATTGTGCTTGTGTTTCCGCTGCGCGTGACCGCGCAAGGCGCGGACGAGGCGGCCTCGGTGCCGCAAGCTGAAGCGGGCGCTGCGCCCGAGGGTTCGGTCGGCGGCATGGGGGATATCAATCTTTATCCCAAGCGCGTCGTCATCGACCAGCGCCAGCGCATTGCCACGATCGGGCTCTACAACCGCACAATCGAGCCGGGCGACTACGAGATATCGGTGATCGACATGGTCATGGCGCCGACGGGCGAAGTCTTCCAACTCGACAATCTCCCCCATGGCGTGCCGACCGAGAAATTGCGCACTGCCAGCGAGTTTTTGCGCTGGTCGCCGCGCCGGGTGCAGCTTCTGGGCAGCGAGGCGCAGACCGTGCGCGTGATGGCGCGCCCGCCGCTCGATCTGCCTGCGCGGCGCGACATACGCGTCACCCGTCTGGGC
>DAIQNS010000137.1:4167-4827 GCA_036788315.1 Alteraurantiacibacter sp.
TGATGGCGAATACCGCTCGCATTTTCTTGCCGTATCCGTGCCGCGCGACATCGACGAGGGACTCTCGATCGAGGACGCGGTGAGCGGCGGGCCGAGCGATGGCACCGATATCGGCGTTACCATTCGCCCGCGCTTCGGCATCTCGATCCCGGTCATTGTGCGCATCGGGGACACCACGCTCGATGTCGCCTTCCGCAGCGCGGGTTTTGTAGAGACGCCCGACGGGCTGGCGATCGGGCTTGATATCGCCCGCGCCGGAACGCGCTCTGCCTTCGGCGATATCATCGTCTCCGCGCCAGGGCAGGATACACCCGTGGCCATCGCACGCGGTGTGGGCATCTATCCCGAGATCGACGGCAGGCAGATATTTCTGGGGATCAGTGGTCAGTTCGATGTCGCGCTGCTGGTGCCCGGGACGGTCCTGACGGCCAGCTATATCGACGATGATTTTGCTCCCGGCACAATTCTGGCCAGCAGTACATTTACAGTGCCGTGAGCACGCATGTCGCGTTCCGCATTCTTGCGCCGATCACTGTTGGTTCGGCGCTTCTGGGGGGCGCTCTATGGATGCGGCATGCCGATAGCGACAGCGGTGAGCTTGTTGCCGCTTCTCCGCCGCCGCCGAGGATAGCTTTCAGGCAAGCACCGCCAGATCAGCCT
>DAIQNS010000137.1:4837-6427 GCA_036788315.1 Alteraurantiacibacter sp.
CAACGTGCCCGGAGGCGCCAACTCGAGCGATCTGGGGCTCGCAAAGCTGGAAAACTGGGCCGAGCCCGCCGCCGTGCACGTTTCGGAAAAAGGCACGCTTTCGCAAGACGATCAATCTGCGCTGCTGGCGACGATCCGCCCTTTGCCAAAATCCAGTTTCAATTCCTCGCCCCGCGCGGCGCAAGCAGCCGGGTGGAGCGATGACATTGCTGCCGGATCACTGGCAGATGCAAGCGGCAACGCGCAGGTGCTGGCCACAATCGGAGAGCAGCAACAGAAGTCTCAAGATATTTCGGCCCTTGCGCCTCGGGCCGCCGGTCTTGAAGCCGATGGAGCGGCAGAAGCGACGCCGCTGGTCGAGGACTGGCGCAAGATTGCCTTTCTTCCGCCCGACCTTGTCGATATTATCGCAGTCCCGCCTATTTCCACCCGGCTGGAATCTCCCGCCACCGCGGTTCAGCCTGACAGCATCGCCCCGCAACCAGCTCCGCTTGCCGAAAAGCCAGCCGCGCCGCAAACCGCGCTGCCCGTTTTTGCAAGCGCCAGCGCCGATCTTGACGATAGCGCGCGGGCGCGTCCGGCCACAGCGCCGCAAAGAGTGTCCCCGCGCGAACAACCCGCTGCACTCGCGCAGCGCGACACACGCTCGTTCGATCTGGTTCCCGGGCAGCGGACATTCCCCGCTTCCGAAGGCGGGCCCGGATTTACTCAGGACGATGAGCTGATCCTCCAGATCAAGGTTCGCGGCATCGATGCAACCGACACGATTATTGCTTATGGCACGCGCGATGCAGTCTATCTGCCGCTCGGCGAGCTGGCGATGATCCTCGATCTTGCCATCAGGGTCAGCGACGATGGCCATTACGCAAGTGGCTGGTTCCTGTCCGAGGATCGCACGCTTACTATCGATCTGCGCGAGGGCCAGATCATCACTTCCGACAGGACCATCGCGCTGCCGCAAGGCGCGGCTCAGGCTTTCGGGGGCGAAATGTATCTCCGCACTGAGGTCTTGTCCGCGCTGCTTCCGCTCGATCTGCTACCGGACCTTCGCTCGCAATCGGTCCTTCTGACGACGCGCGAGCCCTTTCCCTTCGAGGAGCGTATGCGCCGCGAGGCGGACCGGGCGCGGCTGGGGCAGCAGGACCGGCGCAGTGACAGCCGCGAACGCTGGCCGCGACAGGAAACGCCTTATCTCGCGCTTTCGCATCCGATTGCCGATTTCGATACCCGCGCGGTTTCCGACAGCCAGCGCGGAACGCGTGCCGAGGCCGATCTGCGCCTTGCAGGCGACCTCGCATGGATGACCGCCGAGCTTTATCTCAGCGCCAGCACGCGCGACGGGCTCGTGTCCTCGCTGGTCGAACTGGGGCGGCGCGATGTCGATGGTGAACTTCTGGGCCCGCTCGCTGCAACCGAATTTGCCTTTGGCGATGTCGCAACCGTGCCCATGCCGCTCGGCCTTCGCGGTACTTCCGGGCGCGGCGGCTATGTTTCGAACCGGAGCTTTGAGAATGTCTCGGTTTTCGACCGGGTCGATTTGCGCGGCATTCTTCCCGATGGCTTCGAGGTCGAGTTGTATCGCAATGGCGT
>DAIQNS010000138.1:0-5375 GCA_036788315.1 Alteraurantiacibacter sp.
GCGTCCCCTCCTGCCTTATGCCGCTTGCCGAAATGCCCGCCTCGAGCTGGGCAATCGTCAATTGATGCGGCACCACCAGATCGCGGAATGGCCCGTTGAGCACGGCTTCGAGCTGCGCGCCTTCGACGCTGATGTCAGGACCAAAAAGCGCAGCATCGAGAAGCTGCGCCTCCAGCGCGAAGCCGTCGAAGCGGTTCTCGGCAAGATCGACCGTGCCCCCGCCTTCGGCATTGAGGCCGCGCGCGCGCAACGCAAACACTCCGTCAAGCACGCTATCCTCAAGCGTGCCCGAGGCCGACAGCGTGGCGATTTCGCCTATAGCGCGCGCGGGCAGCCCCTCGAGATAGCTGCCGAGCCGCGCCCGGCCCACGAGGCCATAGGTGCCCGCAGCATTGGAGAGCTCGAAATCGAGTATCTCGGTGTCGCCCTGCCGCGCAACGAGGTCGCCGTTCCACCGCGTCCAATTGCCTTCGCCCTCGATGCGCAGCGCAAGAGCTTCCTCCGCGCCGACCATCGCGGCAAGAAAGCCGCCTTGCGGTGCCTGCCAATCGAGAAACAGATCGAACACGTCATCATCGGGCCGGGCATCGACGAGCATCGCCAGCTTGTCCTCGCCGCCCAGATCGCCGGCCGCCTCGACTTGCACCTGGCCGTCACGAATATCGACCTTCGCGACAAGACCGACAACGCGCTGCTCGCCGAGCATCCCTTCGGCAATCGTGAGATCGTCGATCACGAAATTGTCGATGCGGATATCGAAATCGGGCAGCAGCGGCGCATCGGGATCGCCCGCGATCAGCTCAGGGCTTTGGTAAAGCGTGCCATTGGCAAGCACCAGATGTCGCACATCAAGCCCGCTCCACAGCCAAGACCATGGCCGCCAGTTCAATTCGACTGTGGGCACTTCGAGAAACAGATCACCCTCTGCATCGCGCAGCCGGACATTGTTGAAAGTGGCGCTCCACAGCACCGAACCTTTGATGCTTTCGACCTCGACCGAAAGGCCCGATGCAGGCGCGAAGCCCGAAATCTCATCGAGGATCAATTGCCGCCCCGGCGGAGTGTGCAGATAGCCGATGACCAGCACCACCAACGCAATGAGCACAAAGATGCCGCGCACCAGCCACTGGCTCAGCCGCCGCGCGCGGCCAAGCACAGGGCGACGCCTCGACTGTTCGGCTGGCGTCGCCGTGAGCGTCGCGTCTGGCTCGGGAGCCTGGGATGGCGGCGTATCGCTCATCAGAAGGCGTGCCCAAGGCCGACATAGACTGCGATCCAATTGTCATTGGGACCGGGATTGAGCGGGAATGCCACATCGACGCGTAGCGGGCCAAAGCCGGTGTGATAAGCAAGACCGACCCCGGCGCCAAACTGGATGCGCTTGAAATCAGGCAGCGGATCGACGCCAACCGAGCCTGCATCGATGAACGGCACCACGCCCACTGCGCCATCGAGCAGGCCTGTGCGCACGCGCGCCTCAAGGGAGAATTCTGCCACCGAGCGCCCGCCCAGCGGATCGCCGACGCCGCTCAGCGGGCCGATTTCGCGGTAGCCATAACCACGCACCGAGCCGCCGCCGCCCGAATAGAGCCTGCGCGATGGCGCGATACGCTCGATATCCGCGCCCACGATCGAGCCGAGCCGCACACGCCCGGCCAACACCACGTTTTCGGCAACGGATTGATAATAGGAAGCATCGAACTGGTTGCGGAGATACGTCGCCTGCCCGACGTTGCTTTCAGAAAATTCGGGCGAGACGCGGCCCGAAAGCCGCCAGCCTTCGGTCGGATCGAGGAAATCGTTTGACTGGTCTATCTGGGCATAGAGGGGCAGAGCGGCGACAAAATAGGTTTCGGTGGGGCCGGTTGCATTGCGCTCCGCATCGCGCTCTGTCTCGCGCGTGGCGAGCAGCTCGGCCCCGACAGACCAGCTGAAAGGCTTCTGGAACAGCAGCGTGCTGACTCTTTCGAAAGTCCCGGTCAGCGCGATGGTTTCGGCATCATAGGCCACATAATCGATCGTGCTGGCGTAGGTATCGAGAGTAAGGATGCGGTCGCGTCCGCCAAAATTGTTCTTGCGGAAAGTTACGCCCGCAAGCTGTTCCTGCGTGCCCAGAATGCCGCGGACGCGCAGCATGCCTTCAGGCGGAAACAGATTGCGATGTTCCCAGCGGCCCGCAAGCCGGAAGCCTTCCTCGGTGCCGAAGCCGATCGAACCCGCGAGCGTGCGGAGCGGCGCCTTGGTCAGATCCGCTGCAATATCGACCACGCCCGGCTCGTTGCCGGAAGGGGGCTGCACTTCAACAGGCGTCAAAGTGACCGAGCCAACGATTCCTGTTGCAAGGATCGCCTGCCGCAAATCGTTCTCGTCGCTACGCCTGTAGATTTCGCCCGCATCCCAGCGCGCGATGCTGGTCAGATGCTTGCCGGAGAGGAAATCGGGCATCGAACTTGTCACGTCGCCAAGCACATATTTGCCGCCCGGCTCCACCGGCATGCTGATATCGCCCTCGTCGCGGGCATGATCGACCAGCAGCTCGGGCTCCTCGATGCTGGCAAAGGGATAGCCGCTTTCGCCCAGCGCCGTGTCGAGATCGTAGCGTTCGGTCTCAATCGCATCGAGCGAGAGAGGATCGCCGGGGTAGATCTCGTAAGCTGCGCGCAAGGCTTCATAATCCGCGCGTGCGTCGCTCAGATTGCCCAGTTCGACCGCGCCCACCCTGTACCGCACGCCCGGCACGACTTCAAAGCGGACGCCGGCGCTCGCGCCATCTTCACCCACGAGCGATCGGATGATCTGCGCGTCGAAATAGCCGTAAGTGCTCAGCAATCTGTCGAGCAGTTCCTCATCGGCACGCGACTGTGCGGCGAGGCGCGCTATGCTGTCGCCATCGGACAATTGCTCAACGGTCGAAAGGCTCTTGAAGCGGTCGAGAAAAGCATCACGCTCGGGGAAAAGCGAAGTATCGCTCGGAAACACCAGCGTCAATTCGTCACTCAGCCGCTCTTCGCTGCCGAGCGGAATTTGCGGCATGCGGTCGGAGAAATCAGCAAATTCGAGCGGCTGCTCGAGTGCTTCGACTTGTTCGATCGGCGGCAGAGTGCCCGGCTCGGGCCAGTCGATCACGATTTGCGGATTGGGCGCGAACGGTGCGTCGGGGGCAATCTCGGGAATTTCCGGGCTGGCCTCGGGCGCGCCTGCATCGGGCGCGCCCTGTTGCGCCCAAGCCTCGGGGTCAGCGACTGCGCTATCGGGAATAAGCTCTTCGAGGCGGGGCGTGCCGGTATCCTGCGCCAAGGCAGGAACTGCCCAAAGCGCGGCTCCCGCCAGAAGCGCGCTCACACCGCGCAGTATCGCCGATTTGCCGATAATTGCTGGCCCGATGCGCTCAGGCGAATTGCTTGGGCAGGCGGCCGCCTGAACCCGACAGCGTGCCGTCTTTCGATCCACCACCGGTCGCGGCGCAAGTTCCGCCTTCGCCGCTGGCGACTTTGCGCACCAGCTTATCCTGCTGCTCGTCGGGCATGCGCCGCCAACCATCGGGGCCAAGCCGTTCGAGCGGACGGAAGCGCACCTTGTATTGCATGCGCTCGGAGCCTTCGACCCAATATCCAAGATAGACAAAGGGCAGCCCGGCGCGATCCGCCCTGCGGATGTGATCAAGAATGACGTAATTCCCAAGTCCGCTCCGGCTTTCATGTTCCGGGTCATAGAACGAATAGATCATCGACAACCCATCCGCCTGCCGGTCTGTCAGGCAAGCCGCAACCAAACGGCCCGGCCCGCCATCAGGCGTAGGCTCCCGATATTCAATAACAAAGCTGGAAACGCTAGTATGTTCCACCATGTCGGCGAAATCCATCTCATCCATCGCCGCCATGCCGCCGCCGGGGTGCCTGCTGGAGAGATATTTCTGGAGCAGCTCGAATTGTTCCGATGTCGCCCAGGCACGGCACTCGGTGACGATCAGATCATCATTGCGCTTCAATGTGCGGCGCTGCGAGCTCGACGGGCGAAAGGCATTGGCCACCACGCGCACCGACACACAGGCGCGGCAATCTGCGCAACTGGGCCGATAGGCGACGTTCTGGCTGCGGCGAAAACCGATCCGGCTCAGCGCATCGTTGAGCTGTTCGGCATGCGGCCCCTTAAGCTCGGTGAAGACCTTGCGCTCGGTCCGGTCAGGCAAATAGGGACACGGCGCCGGACTGGTGACGAAAAATCGCGGAAATCTTACGGGAGCCGTCACGGCAGGGGCGGTCCTCTTCGCTAAAGTTTGGTCGCGCGCGCCACAAATGCACGCTTGCTCTCCCAATGATATGCATTGCGCATGACCATTTTCAAACAGAATTAACCATCTTTCCCCTTAAGGGCAGGGTTAATTTACACAGTTCGCGGCTGAGTGGGGGCTGAACGCCCCGTAACGGGTCAGTCGAGTTCGACAGAGCTAACGGAATAGCCGCGCTGGCGCAGCGTCGAGACCAGCCCTTCGATCTGCGCCCGGTCGCGCGCTTCGCATTCGATATCGGTCACCAGCCCCTTGGCCGGGAGATTGGTGAAGATGCGCTGGTGATAGATCTCGAGGATATTCACATTATGCGCGTTGAACTCGCGCATGACCTTGAACAAGGCGCCCGGCCGGTCCTGCAGATGCAGCCGCAGCCGCGCAATCCGCCCCGACCGCGCCAGATCGCGCAAGAGCACATTGGCCAGCAGCCTTGTATCGATATTGCCGCCGCACAGGACCAGGCCAATCTTGCGCCCGCGGAATTTGCCCGGATGCGCCAGGATCGCTGCCAGCCCCGCCGCGCCCGCGCCTTCGACCACAGTCTTTTCGATCTGCAACAAGAGCGAAACCGCCTCTTCGAGATGCGGCTCCTCGACCAGCACAATGTCATCGACCACCTTGTCGATGATCGTGCTCGTATAGGTGCCCGGCGATTTCACCGCGATCCCCTCAGCGAGCGTATCGCCGCCGCTGGGCAAGTCCTCGCCTTTGAAGCGGGCATAGGCGCTGGGATAAAGCCGTGCCTGCACGCCAATGACATCGATCTTGCGGCCCGAACTCGCCGCCATCGCCTTGGCCACCGTGCCCATGCCCGAGATCAGCCCGCCCCCGCCAATCGGCACCACGAGCGTCTCGATCTCGGGCGCGTCTTCGAGCAGTTCGAGCGCGACGGTCCCCTGCCCCGCGGCCACATTAGGCTCATCGAAGGGATGCACGAAAGTCAGGCTGCGCTCGGCTTCCAACTGGCGCGCATACGCATAGGCCTCATCGAAGGTCTCGCCTTCCAGCACGACATTGCCGCCAACTGCCTCGGTCTGCATGACTTTCACGGTGGGCGTGGTCTTGGGCATGACGATCGTGACGGGCA
>DAIQNS010000138.1:5385-6399 GCA_036788315.1 Alteraurantiacibacter sp.
CGAATGATTGCCTGCCGAGGCGGCAATGACGCCGCGCGCGCGCTGTTCATCGGACAATAGCAGCAGCGCATTGAGCGCGCCGCGCTCCTTGTAAGCAGCGGTAAACTGGAGGTTTTCGAATTTCAGCCAGATATCGGCGCCGGTAATCTTCGACAATGTCCTTGAATACATCGTCGGCGTGCGCACAACCGCATCGCCGATCCGCTCAGCCGCCGCGCGGATCATCTCCAAACTCAAACCGGCAGTCATTTACGCGAACCCCTTGATCGTCCGGCGGCACGCCTAACGCAATTGCATGACCAATGGAAAGAGCCTTCGCTTGGTGAAGCCAAAGAATGCTGTGCCTGATTGCTTTAGCGTCGATTAGACGGCATCGGGGAGCGCATGAGCAAAATCGCCTTTCTCGGCCTTGGCGTCATGGGTGCGCCAATGGCCGGACATCTCGTCCGCGCAGGACATCAGGTCACCGGCTACAACCGCACAAGCGCCCGCGCGAAAGCTTGGCGCGATGAGCTTGCCAGCGAGGGTCTGCAGGCAACTGTAGCCGATACGCCCGCACAAGCTGCTGCGGGGCAGGACATGGTTCTGACCTGTCTCGGCAATGATGCGGATCTGTGCGAGGTCGTGCTTGGCGAGGATGGCGCGCTTGCCGCCATGCGCGAGGGCGCGCTGTTCATCGATCACACCACGGTTTCGCCTGCCACGGCCAGGCAGATCGCCAGCGCGGCGGCAAAGCGCGGCCTGCTCGCGCTCGATGCGCCGGTTTCGGGCGGGCAGGCAGGCGCGCAAAATGGCAAGCTGTCGATCATGTGCGGCGGATCGGACGCAGCCATGGCCGACGCGCGCCTGGTCATCGAAGCCTATGCGCAGCGCATTGTCCATATTGGCGAGGCTGGCGCTGGGCAGGCGAGCAAGATGGTCAATCAGGTGTGCATTGCGGGCTTGCTGGCAGGCTTGTCGGAAGGCGTGCGGCTGGCGCAGGCTTCGGGGCTCGATCTTGGCCGCGTGCACGAG
>DAIQNS010000139.1:0-6339 GCA_036788315.1 Alteraurantiacibacter sp.
GGTGCTTGGCTGCGTGGTCAATGGCCCGGGCGAAGCGCGCGAAACCGATATCGGGCTGACCGGCGGCGGCGCGGGCAAACACATGGTCTATCTCTCGGGCGTCACCGACCACACAGTCGAGAGCGAGGACATGCTCGACCATATCGTCAGGCTCGTCGAAGCCAAGGCCGCCGCGATTGATGCGGGCGAGGCGACCGCCTTCGATCCGCATGCAGCGCCAAGGGCAGTTGAGGCAGCAGAGTAATTCCTCTCGCGCCCCACGGCATGACCAATTCCCTGCCGGTCCTGGCTCTCGCTTTCGCGCTGGCCGCCGATGCCTTCGCTGTTGCCTTGACGCAAGGCGCGCGCTTCCGCCCGTGCTGGCGCGGTGCGGCGGCGATTGCGCTTGTCTTCGGGGTGTTTCAGGCAGCAATGCCCCTTGCAGGCTGGGGCATCGGTGCGGTCGCTTTCGATTATGTTGCCGCGATCGATCACTGGATCGCGTTCGGCCTCCTCGCCTTTCTGGGATTGCGGATGCTGCGCGGCGATGCCGGCGAGGAAGCCGCTGTGCAGAAGCTGACGGGCATGGCGCTGCTCTTGGCCGGGATCGCCACCAGTATCGACGCGCTTGCCGCCGGGATCACCTTACCCACGCTCGAAGTCCCGCCGCTTCTCGCCGCAGCAGTGATTGGCCTTGTCACGGCCGCGATGAGCGCGGCAGGCGTCCTTCTGGGCCGGAGGGCAGGCGATCGCTGGGGCGCATGGGCCGAGCGCGCGGGCGGCGTGGTCCTGATTGCACTGGGCACAAAGATCCTTGCCGAGCATACCGGCTATCTCTGAGGCGATGCTCCACGTCGTTCATCATGCCGATTACATGGCCCCGCGCCCGGAACGCGGCAGTTTCAAATTCGACAAATATTTTCTGGTCATGGAGGCGCTGCGCACATCGGGCCATCCGATGACCGAACATGCACCGCTGCCCATGCCGCGCCAATGGCTCGAAGCGGTGCATTGCCCGCAATATGTCGACCAGGTTTTCACCAGCACGGTCCCCCCCGAGAAGGAGCGGCGCATCGGCTTTCCCGTCACACCCCATATTGCGTCCCGCGTGGCGCATACCAATGGCGGCACCTGGCTTGCAGCGCAGCTTGCGTTGAAGCACGGCTATGCCGCCAATTCGGCGGCGGGCAGTCATCATGCGCTGCACGAGACGGGCGCGGGGTACTGCGTGTTCAACGATCTTGCGGTCGCATCCAACCGCCTGATTGCCGAGGGCGATGCAAGCCGCATCCTGATCGTCGATCTCGATGTGCACCAGGGCGATGGCACCGCCTCGCTCACCGCGGCGCGCGAGGACATCTTCACGCTGTCGCTTCATGCCGAGAAGAACTTCCCCGCGCGCAAAGCCCGTTCGAGCCGCGATGTCGGCCTGCCCGACGGGCTCGACGATGATGGTTTCATGGCCGAACTTGCGAAGCATTTGCCCGATCTGCTCGACGCCTTCGCTCCCGATCTGGTGCTTTATCAGGCCGGCGTCGATCCGCACCGCGATGACCGGCTGGGCCGCCTTGCGTTGAGCGATGAAGGGCTTGCCGCGCGCGACCGCTTCGTGATCAGCGAGGCGCGGCGGCGCGGCGTGCCGGTCGCAAGTGCGCTGGGCGGCGGATATGGCGAAGATCAGCGCGTGATTGCCGCACGCCATGCCGCCTCGATGATCACGATGGCGCGTGAGAACGCCCTTTACTCCTCGGAAAGCCTTGGCCTGTAAAACGCCGCCTGTGATGAAATCTACCATCCTTGCTCTGCTGCTTGTGGCAGGCGGCGCCATTGGCCTCGCCTTGCCGTCATCAAGCCTTGAGGAAAATGCGGAGGAAGCGGGGACGGGGGCGCAAGACGAAGCTACCAAGCCCCTTGTATCCGGCAATCCGGAGGCCGGCACGCACTGGGGAACAGAGGCGCGGCTGCAACGCGCTTATGATGGCCATTTCTATGCCGAGGTCTACGTCAACGGCGCACCAACGCGGATGCTGGTCGATACCGGTGCGAGCGTGATTGCGCTGACCGGCGATGATGCCTCAACAATGGGAATATACTGGGACTACAGCGCCCTGTCGGTGGTCGCGCAAGGCGCGAGCGGACCGATTGAAGGCGTGCAGGTCCGCCTGCCGCAAGTCGAACTCGATGGCTTTGTCGCGCGCGATGTGGCAGCGATAGTGGTTCCCGACGGGCTCCCTGTCTCGCTGCTTGGCCAGTCATTTCTGGCAACGGTGGAGAGAGTTGAGATCGCCGATGACGAGATGATATTGAGCAATTGATCCGATGAGCACATGGTCCCTCCTCCCGCAACGCTGGCGCACCAAGCTAGACGCGGCGCGCCATGCCGAGGCGATTGCCGATATTCTTGAAACCCCGCCGATCCGGCCGCAGCGCGACGGCGTGGTGCTGTTCTCGATGATGGGGACCGCGGTGCTGCTGCCCTATCTGGTGGCCGTCAAATCACTCTGGTCGCAATTGCAGCGCGGGCGCATCGTGCTGATGGATGATGGCACGCTCACCGCGCAGGACCGCGCCATTCTCGCGCATCATTGCGGCGATCCGGAGATCATTCCGATCAGCAGCGTGGTGATGGGCCAATTCCCCAGCGGCGGAACATGGGAGCGCTTTCTCACCATTCTCGACCGGCGAAAAAGCGAATACTGGATCCAGCTCGACAGCGACACCGTCACCATCGGCCCGGTGCCCGAGATCATCGAGGCGATCAGCCGCAACCGCAGTTTCGGCCTGCTGGGCGGGCATGACGCGGAAATCGGCGCGCTGCCGGTCGCCGAAATCGCCCGCAGGCTTTATCCCGATGGTCCGGCAGAAGGCCATGTCCAGACGCGCATCGAATCGCGCCTCGACCAATGCCCGCCCGAACGCGGCTGGCGCTATATCCGGGGCTGTTCGGGTTTTGCCGGATTTGCTGCCATGGGCGAAGGGCGCGCGCTGGCCGCTGCCTTCCTCGACCAGATGAAGCAGCTGATCGGCGAGGAAGACATTACCATCTGGGGCACCGAACAGGTCGCCTCGAATTTCCAGATCGCCAATGAGCGCGATCCCCTGCTGCTGCCGTATGACCGCTATCTCAATTACTGGAACGAGGATTGGCGCAGCGACGCTGCATTTGTGCATTTCGTGGGTACGCACCGCTTCGACAACGGCGCTTACGAACGCGCCAGCCGCATGGCCATCGACAAGCTCAACGCCTGAGAAGCGCAAGACCTGACTGGACTGGCGGCGCGCAATCACGCAAGATCGTGTAATGCATCGCCGCCAGCTTCTTGCCGGTTCGCTCATTGCCGCCAGCGCGCTCGCCGCGCCGCGCGCGCTGTTCGCGCAGGCCGCTCCTCCCGCATGGCAGCGCGATATCCTCGCGATTGCGCAAAGCCAGGTCGAGCGCGTGCGCGGCGAGCTTGAACGTCATGATCTTGCCGGGATAGCGGATTTCGGGCTGCATTCGGCCTTGCGCCGGTTTCACATCGTCAATCTGGAAAGCGGCCTCGTGCGCAGCCTGCATGTCACGCATGGTCTGGGCTCGGATCGCAACAACAATGGCTATCTCGACAAATTCTCCAATGTCGAAGGCTCGCTCGCGACCAGCCGCGGCGCTTATGTGACGCAGGAATGGTACGAGGGCCGCTACGGCCCATCGATGCGGCTCGGCGGGCTTGATCCGAGCAATTTCAACGCCTTCGAGCGAGCAATCGTTGTCCACGGCGCGTCCTATGCCACGCCTGAACATGCTGCGCAGTGGGGCCAGCTCGGCCGTTCGCACGGCTGCCTCGCCTTTGGCCCGGAAGCTTTGCGCGATGCGATGGGAATGCTCTGGGGCGGCCGCCTCATTTTCGCAGACGCGCTGCGCATCGCGCCGGAATGAATTGACCTGGCCGCCAGCGCCAGCCACGCGCGTCGCAATGTCCCCGCTCCAGCGCCTCCTGCCGGTAATCGTCGCCTTTCTGGGCGTTGGCGTGCTTGCGCTGATGGATGCCTTCATGAAAGGCGCCGCGCTGGCGGCGGGAGCTTACACTGCCTCGCTGCTGCGCTCCTTGTTCGGCGTTGTCCTGATCGCTCCTGTCTGGCTTTCCCGCCGCCCCGATTGGCCGCGCGGGCCGGTCATGCAATTGCATCTCCAGCGCGGCGTGATCTCGGCCTTCATGGGACTGAGCTGGTTTTTCGCGCTTACCCGCTTGCCGATTGCCGAAGCGATCGCGCTGTCGTTCATCGCGCCGATCCTCGCGCTGTATTTTGCCAACATCTTTCTGGGCGAGACGATCCGCAGGCAAGCCATCTGGGCCTCGCTGCTGGGTTTTGCGGGCATGGCGGTGATCGTGTCGGGCCGTCTGGGTGAGAGCGATCTTACTGCCGATCTTGCTCTGGGGCTGGCGGCGCTGCTCTTTTCCGCAGTGCTTTATGCCTACCAGTTCGTGGTCATCCGCCGCCAGTCGCAATTGGCCGGGCCGGTGGAGATTGCAACTTTTCATGCCAGCATTTCCGGCAGCGTCCAATTGCTCGCCGCACCCGTGCTGTTCGTAATGCCGGGGGCCGATGCGCTTGGCGATATCGCCATTGCCGCGGTTTTGACCGTGGCGGGCGCGCTGGCCATTGCCTGGGCCTATGCACGCGCCGAAACGCAGGTGCTGGTACCTATGGAATACACAGGCTTCCTGTGGGCCGCGCTGTTTGGCTGGATAATGTTTGGCGAGGAAGTGATGCCTGCAACGATTGTTGGCGCGATATTGATCGTTACCGGATGCTGGATCGCGGCACGGGGCCAGCGGACCGAACAGACCGCGATCTGATTTTCAGGTCTGCCCAGCAGCTTCGCTGGTGAGCACTTCTTCCTGCTCTTCCTCCTGGGCATCGCCGAGCCCGCTATCCTGCCATACGAGGCCGAGCGCCGCGCCCAGAAACGCGGCCAGCACCAGCGCCAAAGCCATGCGCGCCACGCCGAGCGGCGCACTGCGTCTGGACGGGGAACCAAGCGACATTGGGGCACTTTCCTGCACAGTTTGCGCGGCGCGACAGCTTGCCGGGCCAAAGCGGTCTTGACGAGGGCGCGGTCAACGTTCAACCCGGCACCAAATTCCGGCTTCCATTGGCATTTATGGGGCCGGGTCTGCAACAGCAAAGGAATTCAGCACCATGACCCAGGTCGGCGCCAACTCGCTCGAAACCCGCAGCACGATGGAAGTGGGCAGTAAAAGCTACGCCTATTACTCCCTCGCCCGCGCGGCCGAGAAGCTTGGCGATGTCAGCCGCCTGCCGTTCAGCCTCAAGGTGCTTCTGGAAAACATGCTGCGGTTTGAAGATGATGGCTTCACCGTGGGTCGCGAACATGCCCAGGCGATTGTCGATTGGCAGAAGAACCCTGCGACCGGCGAAGAAATCCAGTATCGCCCGGCGCGCGTGCTGCTGCAGGATTTCACCGGCGTGCCTTGTGTGGTCGATCTGGCCGCGATGCGCGATGCAATCGGCAAGCTGGGCGGCGACACTGCCCGAATCAACCCGCTCGTGCCGGTCAATCTGGTGATCGACCATTCGGTGATGGTCGATGAATTCGGCCATCCCAAGGCATTCGAAAACAACATGGCACTCGAATACGAGCGCAATGCCGAGCGCTATGATTTCCTCAAATGGGGCGCAAAGAGCCTCAAGAATTTCTACGCCGTGCCGCCGGGCACGGGCATCTGCCATCAGGTGAATCTCGAGAACATCGCCAAATGCGTCTGGTCGAGCGAGGACCAGAACGGCGAGCTCGTCGCTTATCCCGATACCTGCGTCGGAACCGACAGCCACACCACCATGATCAACGGCCTTGGCGTTCTGGGCTGGGGCGTGGGCGGGATCGAAGCCGAAGCCGCGATGCTCGGCCAGCCGATCTCGATGCTCATCCCCGAAGTCGTCGGTTTCCGTCTCGATGGCGCGATGGCCGAAGGCGTCACCGCGACCGACCTCGTGCTGACCTGCGTGCAGATGCTGCGCGAGCACGGCGTGGTGGGCCGTTTCGTCGAATTCTACGGCCCGGGCGTTGCCAATCTCAGCCTCGCGGACCGCGCCACCATCGCCAATATGGCGCCCGAATACGGCGCCACTTGCGGCATTTTCGGCATTGATGACAAGACTATCGAATATCTGCGCCTGACCGGTCGCGACGAAGCAACCATCGCGCTGGTGGAAGCTTATGCCAAGCAGCAGGGCATGTGGTTCGATCCTGGGCATGAGCCGATCTTCTCGAGCACGCTGCAACTCGATATGGCCTCGGTGGTCCCCTCGCTCGCTGGCCCCAAGCGTCCGCAGGACAGGGTGCTGCTGAAGGACGCC
>DAIQNS010000140.1:0-6322 GCA_036788315.1 Alteraurantiacibacter sp.
CCCGCCGCATTACCGGAGGTTCAATCGGCAGCTTCGTCTGAAGCTTTGCCGCCCGTTACCACTGCCAACGCGGTTCTTCGAGCCGGGACGCCCATCCAGCTTAGGCTGATGGAAGAGATAACAACCAAGAAGAAGGCAGCCAAAGTCGGACAACGCTTCATGCTGGAGGTTGCCGCACCGGTAGAGATCAATGGAGCGGTCGTCATCCCATCTGGCACGCCTGCTTGGGGCGAGATTACGGAAGTCCGCAACAAAGGCATGTGGGGGAAGTCAGGAAAATTGAATGCCCGCCTGCTTTATCTCAGGGTCAATGGGCGGCAAATCCGGCTTACAGGTGCATTTGACGACAAGGGTGTAACTGGCACTGCTGGTGTGGTCGGAGCGATTGCATTGGTTCCGATTGCCGGTTTCTTCATGACCGGCACCAGCGCGGCGTTCCCAAAAGGCGGTGAAGTTGGTGCGTTCATTGACGAAGATGTGCAATTGGCAATTGCCGATACGGCGCCCGCTCCCTTGAAGATCGCAGCACCGCCTCCCGTGGTGGAAGTCGAAGCTGCTCCAGAGCCAGAATGAGCTTCAAGGGAGGGAATTAGGTTGAGCGGTCGGTTTCGGGAATCCCCGGTAGCGGCCCCTCGCCTAATCGTGGTTCTCAAACCCTTTTACAAGCCGCGCCATCGCTCTGAGTCGGCGCGCCGCTTCCTCAGCCTTCGCAGATCGCGCGCCGTGCTTCCAAGCGTTGCGGTTGCCCTTAGGCGCGCCCGGATTGGTTCCGCCGTGCATCCGGCACCGTTTCCGGCCTTTCACCGCCGGGGATTGGCACTCAGTTCCCTTGCGGGTCTTGGCTAAGCATCGCGGGGCGATCGCCAGCCGTTGCGGTTGCGTGGCATTGTTCGTTTGATTTTCCATTTTCTCTCCCCCCTCCGCACCGTGGCTAAGGATTGGTTAGGACGTTTCCCGTAGGTCAAAATTTGGAGGCGTTAAGGCTTTTCCGAGTGGTTCCCCGCTAAGGATGTGCCGAGCGCCTCCACCCCGTCACTCGCCAGCCTTTGCTGGTGTTGGTGGAATTGATCGGCGACCACTGCTTGCCCGCCTTCGTTCACGTGAACGTGCTTTACGGTTTGCTCGCGTGGCTGGTGTAGCTTGGCTAGCGCCTCCAGTGTGGCGCGGCAATTTGCTTGAGCCTTGAGCGCCAGCCTCATGTAACGGTCCGCCGCGTCCATATACTCGCCCATGTTGACGGCGGATCGGCGTACCAGTTCCGTGAACATCGTATCGAGTGTCAGCGCTTGCGCTGCCAGGATGTTGCTCGCGAAAGATTTATCGCCTTTTCTCGCGCGTTCCATTGCATCACCGAAAACCGCCGTGCTTGCGGTGATGGGAGTATCCTGGCAGTCGCTGAACAAGCCAGCCGCGAAGCTAGACCCAAGGGTCGCGTGCCGGGCGCCCGGTTCCATCGCAAGCCGAGCCAGCAGCTTTGGACGATCCTCGCCCTCCTTCGTTTCAACTTCAAGCACGTTGGCACCTTTCGCTTTCTCTGCACTGGTTGCGTTCTTTGCCTTTGCCATATCAAATCCTTCTAGCGAGACGCAGCAACCCTTGGGGCTGCGCGATAAGCTGGCGTTGGGTATCGGGAACATGGCCGCCTAGGCCGCTTTCGATCCCAGCAGATGTTACGCGGAACCAGCTCGCGGCAAGGCAGCGGCCATCCACGCCCGACAGCGAGAAAGAGGCGCTGCCTTTTTTCGTGCTAAAGGCAGGCGGCAGCGATGCTTTAGCCATGCAATCCGCGCTCTAGTTACCCGTGCGTTACCCTAGCGCGCCATTGCGCGAAGGAAAAGCCTCTAAATAATTGCGTTCACTATAGATTGAAGAAGAGATGGCGTGATTCTAAATCAGCGGGTCCGATTGCTTCAGCGGGTAGCGCTTTCCGCCTCGGCAGAAAAACAGTTGAGATAGGTTCGGATTTGCAACCGGTTTTGGTGGCCTCGGGTGAGTTGCCCGCCAATCATGGGACAGCTCGCAGTTGTCACCACATGTCGCTTGCGCGCGCGATGCGATTTCAACTGTCGCTATTAAGGGAGGGAGGAATTTCGTTTTGTGTTCATGCGCGCGAGTGACAACTGACGACAACTTAGCCTCCTACGGTTTCGAGAATGAGCTTGCGGGCCTTGGCTCGCCGCTCTGCTTCGGCCTGCCCGTGGCGAGCGAACAGATCGTGGACGCGCGGATTGATGACGAACGGGCGGCGGTTGCTCTTTTCACCGGGCTCGCCCCACGTGCCCCAGCCAAACGCTTCAAGCTTCTCGCACAGGGCTCGCACCTCGTCGGCTGAAACATGCCGGAAGGCTTGCCCCGAACGCTGCACATCGCGCGCTGTCACTCGATCGAGCTTTTCAGCGACAATCCAGGCGGCGAGTTGCACAAGGCGATCGTGCCCGTGCGACATGCCCAGCAATCCGGCATAGAAGGCCACGGCATTGCGGCGGATGAAGCGCACCATGAATTGCGCCACGCGCTCGGCTGTCTCGCCCGTGATGATATCGGGAACGCGCCCGCCTTGTTGACGCTCGATGCAATGCCACAGCACGCACAGACGAGCGAACAGGCCATCGTGCTTGCCAAGGTGCGCGGCCATCTTGGGCGAGACACTTTCAAGCGATTGCACTAGCTCCAGATGCTCGCGCTCCAGACGCTCTCTCACGGCCCTAGCGTCCGCGTCGAAGCGCAAGGGCGCGTCACCCGCCTGAAGGCTGTTCAACGCGTCTATGAGCCTCTCATAAGCCGCTGTGGTGCCATCGTTCGGCGCATCCCTGCCAACACTTGAAGGGCGCAGCACGATCGGGATCAGGCGCTGGATCAAGCCATCGTCATGGGTGTCGCCAGCGATCGCGCGAATGGGTTCAGGCTGGATACCGCCCACAAGGCTGATCGAGCAGTTCGGGATAAGCGCAGCGCCGCGCCCGATACGGTTCAGACTGTAGCTGCCGCCGTTGTATGCCTGAAGCCAAAAGCCGCGATCGGCCATCGCACCCTTGCCCGGTGCGTATTTGTCCATGCTCCCAAAAAAGCCGCTGAGTTCATCCTGAAGTGACAGCACGCCGCGCGGACTATCCTTCAGCACCTCTTGCGCCGCCTCGATGGTGGAATCCGAGATAATGCGCCGCTCTTGTCGCGGGCGATCGGCGGCCTTCTTTTCCTTGGCCGTGAGAAGGCCGTAGGCCGCTTGCGCTTTGGTGTAGCGCTCCATCAGTTCGGCGTCGATCTTGCGCAGCGGACGCGCAGCGGCGGATATCATCGGGCTCTTTTTCATCGAAGGCGAGCCGACAAGCGCAACCCACAGCCGCGCGCTCTCGCGCCAGGTCGGATCGTGCTGTTTCACCTGAAGCTCGATCGCGTCGGTGATGGCAGCGGCGCATACCGCCAGACAGGCCATTGCGAGCCCTGCGGGATCAACACCCATGGTTGCGCCCTGCGATCGGGCGAACGTCTCGATCGGTGCGGGCAAGAGCCCTGCGGGAAGCTCGGGCGCGCTATGGCCTGCCCACAGGTCCACAGGGTCGGCAGCGCTTTGGAACGTTGCGGCGGCGCAGGTGATTTCCCCCGTCTCGGGGTCGATACGCTCGCCGCCGGTGTGGCGATCTTCAGGCCCGCGCGGATTGGCAAGCCCTGCCTCCCAGGCGGATTTGATGGTCGCGTCGGTCTCGCCCGCGTTCAGCCCGATCGCCTGCGCTGTTGCTCGCAGGTGCGGGATTGCGTCACCTTCTCCGATCAATCCTGCGCCTGCAACTTGTCCAAGCCGGAAAGCGGCGGTGTTCAATGCGTCATTGCGCTGGCCTTCAGGAGCTTTGCGCAGATCAGCGAGGACGCCGTCAATCGCAACCTCGCCCCACTTGGAGAACCGATCAGTGCGCGGCGGCGGCGTATTGTGTGGGCGGCCAGCCTTGCGCGCCCGCTCCAGCAGCCATTCGGGGCAATCGGCAACGTCGAAAAGCCAAGGCGGATTTGTCCAGGTGTAGGCGCGGCCATCCGGTTTCCGGCTTGGCGGTGCGATCACGATACCGCCATTGCCGCGCTGGTCTATGCCGGGAGCGATGTGGCCGGCAAGGCTCTGGATCGTCTCCCCTTCAGGAAATCTGTAGTACAGGTGACGCCCGCCGCTCGGCGTTGCGGCTTCGACGGTGACAGGCAACGGCCCATGCTTCATCACCAGCGCCGCCATCGCGGCCATGCCGTCATTTGCGTGTCCGACGAGGGTGTCAACGTCGATGACAACCAAACCCGATTCTGGCCCGGTCATGATCCCCACGTTGGCGCGCGGCCAACGGGCAAAGTCGGACGCGATCTCGTCGGGATCACTGGTCGCGCCCCATTTGCGGCCATCGCTACGCTCGGCGCATTTGTGCGACTTGCGCTCGCCAACTGGCGCGGGGAACACGTGCCACCCTAGCTCGGCATAGGCGAGCGCGGTCTCGAGAAGATTGCTCATTCGCTTATCCTCCCAAGCTTCGCCCCCGGCCAAAGGTGCAGCGCATCCAGCGCCTCCTGCACGGCCTGCTCGCGCGTCTCGAAGCGATCAAGCAGCGCCCAGGATTCCCCGCTGCCGCTTTCGTGGTGCAGTTCCCAGAATGAGCCGTAACGCCACACGTGGAGCCGGGGCGAGGTGCGCACACTTGGGGCGCGCGCGCGGAAGTCGATGACGTCACCCACGGCGCGCCTCCACGGCGCGAAGGGTCGCGCAATCTAGTTGCAATTCGAAACTGTGTTGGCTAAGGTTTGCGCGATCGCCTGCCAGCAGATCAGCGCCGCCCCTAGCCGGGCGGCGTTTCTGCATTAGACGTCCTCCGGCTCCTGCGCTTCAAGCCAATCAAGCACATCCACTTGCCGCCAGTAGCGCCGCGATGCGATATATACAGGCCTGGGGAAGCCGCGCTGGTCGAGCCAGCGCCAAAGGGTCATATCAGAGACGGAGCCGCACAGATGGCGCACAGCCGCCGCGTTGATGCGGCGCTCGGGGGAGTATTCATTTTCGGTCATGCCACGTTCCTTTCGTGGCATTCCGTAGAACATGTGGTAACTAGAAGCTTCGGAACGAAATTCGGCTCCGATTTATTTCCGCCTCTCCCGCAGTATTCGCGGGTCGAGCAGTGCAGGCAGCCAGAAATTTCCTAACCAGCGCTCCATGCGCCCCGCCGTTTCATCAGCGAGATAGCTGGCTCGATCGCCCCCAGCCTTCTTATGAGCTTCGACGCGCCCGATCCGCTCTCTTACGGTCCGTTCGCATTCGCCAAGGATTTCCGCCACGAGCTCGCGCGCTTTGGCGGGGGGCAGCTCATCAATGAGAACGAGGCGCGTGACTGCGTCCCATACCGCCAAGTCGATATGGCTGTTGTCCTCGAATTGGTCCTTAATGCCCCGGCCGTTCCTCGATTGGCTGGCCTTCTTGCGCCCCTTTGGGACTTTATGCTCACCGCGAAGCTCTTTCGCGAGCCACTGGCGCTCCTGCTCAGAGATTTCGTTCCGCTCAAGTCTGTCAGCAATGAGCTTAAAGCTCCCGCGCTGCGCAGCTTCGATGCTCTCATTCTGTTGTGCGAGTTTCGCGAAGTCCATCACGCCCTCGCCTCCAGCTTCACTACATTGTCAGCGGCTGCAATCTCGATATCGCGCTGCGCCTCGCGTTTCTCATCCATGCGGGCAAGGAACGCCTGCCACGTTTCGGCCTCATCATGGATGGCCAGCCTTGCCTTAGCCCTATCGCGCCCGCGCATCGCATCCCAAGCTAGGCGGCGCTCATCATGCGCGATGATATCGGTGATGAAACGGCCCCACGCTTCCAAGGCTAGTTCGGCCTCATCAAGATAGGCGTGACGATTGTAAACGCCTGCCACGCCCGCCCTAGTGCCGCTCACATGGTTTAGAATGGCCTCCACCACTGGCACGGGCTCACCTAGCGCCGCCATGCCGGTTGAAACGGTCCGGCGGATATCATGCAAGCGCCAAGCCTCGGCAAAGCCTAACTTGCCATCAATGCGCCCCTTGGCCTTAGAATGGCCGCTGAAAGGCATTTCGCCCGTAGTGGTGAACCAAAGCCCTAGCTTGCTGGCAACGCGCTTCACGCCTGCCAATTCGGCCAGCGCCTGCGGTGACAATGGCACTAAATGCTTTTGCCCGTTTTTCGCCCGTGCTGCGGGGATGGTCCAAATCCTCGCGTTCAAGTCCAATTCGCTGTCGCGGATGCCGCTAACCTCGGATCGCCGCTGGCCAGTCAGGATCAGCAAGCGAACAATGGTCCCGAACGGCTGGCCCTCATCGCCTGCCACGTTCC
>DAIQNS010000141.1:0-6309 GCA_036788315.1 Alteraurantiacibacter sp.
TACCGGCCCGATGGGCAGAAGGGCGCGAAAAGCTTCGGTTTCGATGCCGATTTCCAGGTGGAAAGCTATCTGCGCCATCAGGGGATCAGCTTCACCGACCGCTTCGATGCCAATTCCTATCTCTATATCACCCGCGCAATGGATTATTTCGATCTGGCCGAGGAGCATGAGGGCCGGCTCGCCGATGCGTTCCGCGCGGCAAGCGGCGTGCGCTTCTGCCTTGTCAGCTTCGATACCGACTGGCTTTATACCACCGCCGACATGCGCGATATCGTGCATGCGCTCAATGCCGTTGCCGCGCCGGTCAGCTTTGTGGAATTGTCCGCGCCCTATGGGCACGACAGCTTCCTGCTCGATGTGCCCGCGCTCGACCGGGTGGTGACAGGGTTCATGCAATGAGCAGCCATCATTATCCCACCACGCATATTCCCGCAGCAAGCCGCGATGCGCTGCGCCCCGATCTCGCCAAGATCGCCGCGCATGTGCCCAGCGGCGCGCGCGTGCTCGATGTGGGCTGCGGCGACGGGGCGTTGATGGCGGCCTTGCAGGCAAGCAAGGGCGTTGATGCAAGGGGCATGGAAATCGATCCGGCTGAAGTCGAAAAGGCGGTCGCGCGCGGGCTATCGGTGGTGCAGGGCGATGCCAATCGTGATCTGGCTGATTATCCCGACAAGGCGTTTGACGTCGCGATCCTCTCGCAAACGCTGCAAACCGCGCAGCGCCCGCACTGGCTGCTCGATCAACTCCTGCGCATTGGCGAGGAAGCTTTCGTGAGCTTTCCCAATTTCGCCTATTGGCGCATGCGCTTCTCGCTGCTGCGCCATGGCCGCATGCCGGTGACACGGCATTTGCCGGTGAGCTGGTACGAAACGCCCAATATCCACCATCTCACGGTCGATGATTTCCGCGAGTTTCTCGAGGAGCGCGGCGTGCGGATCGAGGGGTGTTGGTTCTTTGCCAATGGCCGCGAAATCGGCAGGGCAAGTGCCAATTGGCGCGCCGAGCATGCGGTATTCCGGCTGAGCCGCTGAAGCCTAGCTCAGGGCCTAGATCAGGGCCTAGATCAGGGCATGCCCCGCGAGCGCGCCCAGCGTAATCGCCGGAAGCATTCCCAAAAGGCTCGCTGCCGCAAAACTCCGGCCCGAGATCGGCGCGGCGGCACAGGTCGCGGTGAGCAGCACATGCGGCACTCCGCCAAGGCGCAATCCGGCGATATAAAAGGGGCCGCGCGTCGCAAGATGATCGCGGTACTTGTCCATCCGCGCGCCAAAGCGGCGCTGCATGTAGGCCCCCAGCCAGTAGCGCGAAAGCACGAACAGGATCTGGCTGCCAATCACGGCGCCCAGCGCGCCAAAGAAAATGCCCGGATAACCGAGCATTGCACCGCCAAGGAAGGCGACCGGCGTGAGCGTTCCCGGCAAGGAGGACGCCACCGCGAGCGCCATGAGTGCAGCGATGGCCAAAGGCATGATCACCCCGGCATGGGGCATCATTGCCAGGCTCTCGATGGCGCCAAGCGGCAGGAATGATGAAACCGGCTCCATATGCAAATAGCGCCAAACGATCCTGGTGGTTCCGACAGAACCAAGGATAGCGCAGACCTGTTGCTGCAAGGTTACGCGAGGATGCCGGATCAGCCCTTCAGGCGCTGCGCATGCCAGGCGATATGCTCGGGCATGAAAGTGGAGACGAAGAAATAGGAATGATCATACCCTTCGTGCAGGCGGATGCTCGCTGGCATGCCTGCGGCATCCACCGCTTCGCGCAGCAAATGCAGCTTCAGCTGTTCCTCCAGAAAATCATCCGCTGCGCCCTGATCGACCAGCAGTTCGGGCAGGCGCGCACCGTCTGCAATGAGCGCGCAGGCGTCATAATCGCGCCACGCCGCGCGGTCATTGCCCAGATAGGCTGACAGCGCCTTTTCGCCCCAGGGGCAATGCAAAGGCGAGACAATCGGAGAGAATGCGCTGACCGAGCGGAAGCGGTCGGGATTGCGCAAGGCGAAGGTCAGCGCACCGTGTCCGCCCATCGAATGCCCGCTGATCGCCTGCCGCGCCATATCGACGGGGAAATGCGCCGCCACCAGAGCGGGTAGCTCATCCTCGACATAGCGGCGCATCTGGAAATGCTGCGCCCAGGGTTCCTGCGTCGCATTGACATAGAAGCCTGCGCCTTGCCCCAGATCATAGGCGTCATCGTCGGGCACGCCTTCGCCGCGCGGGCTGGTATCGGGGCAGATGAAAATGATCCCGTGCGCGGCGCAAGCGGCGCGGTATTCGCCTTTGAGCATCACGTTTTCATGCGTGCAGGTAATGCCCGAGAGCCACCACACCACAGGCAAGCGCGCACCCTCATCATGCGCAGGCACATAGGCGGCAAACGTCATGGACGTGCTGGTGCTCGCGCTCTGGTGGCGATAGACGCCTTGCGTGCCGCCATGGCAGCGCGCTTCGCTGAGCGTTTTGAGGCTCATGTTTCGCGGTACACGGCACACAATTTGTTGCCGTCCGGATCGCGCAGATAGGCAAGGTACAAGCTGCTTGTGCCCATCGTGCGCGGGCCGGGCGGGCTTTCGATCGCGGTACCGCCATTGGCGAGCCCTGCTGCATGCCAGGCTTCGACCTGCTCTGCACTGTCACACGCAATGCCGATTGTGCTGCCGTTGCCGACGCTGGCCGGCTCGCCATTGATCGGCTCGGCCAAGCCCAGCGCTACACCGCGATGCCGGTAGAAGATCCGCTTGTGCCCGGTAGGCGCGGTGCCTTCTGCAGCTTCGCCCGAAAAGCCCAGCGCTGCCATTGTGGCATCGTAGAATGTCTTGGCTGCGGCAAGATCATTGCTGCCCAGCATGATGTGCGAAAACATGGATACTCTCCTGTACGAAAATTTGCAGCGTCAGCGCCGACCAGAACAATCAGCCATCAATATACCACGACGCTGCGGATGCTTTCGCCCGAATGCATCAGTTCGAAGCCCTTGTTGATTTCCTCGAGCGACAAGCGGTGCGTGATCATCGGGTCGATGGCGATCTTGCCGTTCATGTACCAATCGACGATTTTGGGCACATCGGTGCGGCCCTTGGCTCCGCCAAACGCGGTGCCGCGCCAATTGCGCCCGGTGACGAGTTGAAAGGGGCGCGTGGCCACTTCCTTGCCTGCCTCGGCCACGCCGATGATGATCGAGGTGCCCCAGCCCTTGTGACAGCATTCCAGCGCCTGGCGCATGACATCGGTGTTGCCGGTGCAGTCGAAGCTGTAATCCGCGCCGCCATCGAGAAGTTCGACAAGGTGCGCAACCACGTCGCCGGTTTCGCGCGGGTTGACGAAATCGGTCATGCCGAACTTGCGGCCCCAATCTTCCTTGGCCGGGTTCAGATCGACGCCGACGATCCGGTCCGCCCCGGCCATCTTCGCGCCCTGAATGACATTGAGGCCAATCCCGCCGAGCCCGAACACGACCACATTGTCGCCCGGCTGCACTTTTGCAGTATTGACCACTGCGCCAACGCCCGTCGTCACGCCGCAACCGATGTAGCATGAGGTGTCGAACGGCGCGTCGGTGCGGATCTTGGCGACGGCGATTTCGGGCAGAACAGTGAAGTTCGAGAAGGTCGAGCAGCCCATGTAGTGGTAGATCATATCGCCCTTGTAGCTGAAGCGCGAAGTGCCATCGGGCATGA
Source organism: Alteraurantiacibacter sp. (assembly GCA_036788315.1). Lineage (GTDB taxonomy): Bacteria > Pseudomonadota > Alphaproteobacteria > Sphingomonadales > Sphingomonadaceae > Alteraurantiacibacter. The sequence goes on from DAIQNS010000141.1 coordinate 3,680, forward strand.
CGCCCTTGCCCTGTGTCGCGCGGATCGCGCTGCACAGATTGGTCTTGCCCGAGAGGCACATTTTGCACTGCCGGCATTCGGGCGTGTAGAGCGGGATGACATGATCGCCGGGCACGACGCTGGTCACCCCCGCGCCCACTTCGCGCACGATCCCTGCGCCTTCATGGCCAAGAACGCTCGGGAAAATGCCCTCGCTGTCGAGGCCATCGAGGGTGTAGGCATCGGTGTGGCAAATGCCCGTCGCCATGATTTCGACCAGCACTTCGCCCTTCCGCGGGCCATCCAGATCGAGCTCGACGATTTCGAGAGGTTGCCGGGCTGCGAATGCCACGGCGGCGCGGGTTTTCATACAAGGCTGCCTTCCGGATGCTGGCGCGCACTCAAGCTGGCGCATGCTGGCTTGTCAACCGGCCCGAAACTTGGTGGTGGCCACGAAAAAGGGCCGGAGCGCGCGGCTCCGACCCTTCTTGTGTGCTCGCGGTGTCGCGCGTTTACCAGGTCATCTGGAAACCCGCGCGCGCGCCCACTTCGCCCTCGTCGAAGCCCACGCCGACACCGCCGGTCAGCGCGGTCGTGTCGTTCAGGCGGGCAGCAAAGCTCGCCGATCCTGCAATGCGGTTGTTGAAATAGCCAAAGCCGCCCGCAAGCCCGAAGCTGTCGGTCGGCATGAGCACTGGCGATTCCATCGAAAGCGCCATCGCCACGCCTTCGTTCGCCTTGCGCAAGTCGCGCGAATTGGTCTCCGCCAGATCGAACAGCGTCGAGACCTGGCCCTGAAGCGTGCCAATCGATGCGGCATTGTTCGAGATCAACATCGAATTGGTGGTGATGGCCGCTGAGTTCGCATTGGCCTGCGAGGCGGTGGCAAATGAGCTGAGCGCCTGCACGCCTGCAGTGCCATTCTCATCGGCAGTCACCACGGTGAGCGGACCGGTCTGGAACTGGGTACTGGTGCCGAGCGAAGCGATCACCACCTGACCGTCATTCGCCGCCACAGCGCCATTGCCTATGGCAATCGAGTCCACGCCCGAAGCGACTGCGAGATTGCCGATGGCAATGGCTCCATCGCCCGCAGCATTGGCCGCTTCGCCCACGGCAACCGAGCGCACGCCGCCCGCATCGGCCAGATGGCCGAGCGCAGTGGCGCGTTCGGCATCGGCAACAGAGCGCCAGCCGTAAGCGGTTGCGCCCGGTCCCATGGCAATGGCTTCGCCGCCGACGGCCGTGGTCGAATCCCCGATGGCCTGCGCACCCGAGCCCGCATTGTCGCCGCCGATGGCGATGGCATCAACGCCGTCGGCCATGCTCTGATTGCCGATGGCAATGCTCGCCGCGCCAAGCGCTTGCGCACGGTCACCCATGGCGGTGGCTGCAAAGCTCGAGGCATTCGCAGCTTCGCCCACGGCGAGCGAGCGGACACCTGTGGCACTGGCGAGATGGCCGAGGGCCTGCGCGCGCTCGGCATCGGCATTGGCGCGCCAGCCGATTGCGGTCGCGCCCGGGCCTTGCGCCAGAGCCTGGCCACCGACCGCTGTGGTCGAATCGCCATTGGCTATTGTGGGTGAGCCGGTCAGACCATCCCGATTGCCGCCGATTGCGATGGCATCGCCGCCCGTGGCCGAGGCATCCTTGCCGATCGCGACCGAATCGTCCCCCGCCGCGACTGCGCCATTGCCGACCGCCGTTGCGCCCGGAAGTAGGGTCACGCTGTTCGTGCCGCATTCGGTCGTGTCCGGGGTCAGGCCATCATTGCATTCAGGCGTGACATCAGCCTGCGCTGCGGCGGCGAATGTCAGGCTGGCTGCGCCTGCAAGGAGGCTTAGCGCCAGTTTTCGTGCTTAGGGGAAATGCATATGTAATACTCCATCATTGAGAATGTGGAGGCCCGCCGGACGGGCGGTTTTCAATCAATTGCAAAAAGGTTGCGATCATGTGTTCCCCCTTCCAGCATGACCTTGGGCCGTGCAAAAATTAGCCCCGCCGGAATGCCAGCGAGGGTATCTGCACAGCGCAGGAAAGCCGGAAGAGTTCCTTAAAACTTTGTTAATATGAAGCTTTGTGCAATCGCGAGCGGGATCTCGCCCGATCTTGCCGCGCTTTTTCAGGCTTCGGTAACCGTCTTGAGCACCATGAACGCCTGCACGCCCTCGGGGCCATCCTCGCTGCCATGGCCGGAGGATTTGACGCCGCCGAAAGGAATGTCGACCCCGGCGGTGCTCGTTGCATTGATGCCCACCATGCCTGCTTCGATTTCAGCGGCAAGGCGGCGCTGGCGCGCGGCATCGTTGGTCCATGCATAGGCGGCAAGGCCATAGGGCAGGCGGTTGGCTTCGGCGATCATCGCCTCTTCGTCAGGGTAGGGATTGACCAGCGCCAAGGGGCCGAAAGGCTCCTCGTTCATCGCCTCGGCATCGAGCGGAATGTCCGAGAGCATGGTCGGCTGGAAAAAGAACCCCTGATTGCCGATCCGCTCCCCGCCTGTGTCCAGCCGCGCGCCCTTGTTGCGCGCATCGGCGACAAGGCGTTCCATGGCCTCGGGGCGGCGCGCATTGGCCATCGGGCCCATCTGCGTGCCATCGGCGAGACCATCGCCCACCACGGTCGCCGCGAGCCGCTCGGCCATGCCCTTG
>DAIQNS010000142.1:0-3128 GCA_036788315.1 Alteraurantiacibacter sp.
GCGGACAGGTGGCAGAGCGGTTGAATGCACCGGTCTTGAAAACCGGCAAGGGTGAAAGCCCTTCGTGGGTTCAAATCCCACCCTGTCCGCCACAACCCCCATATCGCGCGCGGTGTCAGCCCATTTGTTGGCAGGCTGTGCATTCCTCCTCGGGAATGTAGCAGCCTTGCTTGTGGCGTTTTGCGTAATCATCAGGGTCAGCATTGGCGCGGCTTTCGCGGCCTTGCGCAAGTTGCAATCCCGATTTCGCAATGTCTGATATTTCAAATTCCATCGCCAGATCTCCTCTTCAATCAAGGAAACTGACGAAGTCTTGGAAATCTCCCGCATTTGCGACGAGCAGTTCGTCGCAAATGCAGCTGTTATCAGAGCTGCCTAGATATGGATTGCCCGGCCATAGGCCGCAAGCACGCTCTCATGCATCATCTCGGACAGCGTGGGATGCGGGAACACGGTCTGCATCAGTTCGGCCTCGGTCGTTTCGAGCTGCTTGCCCACCGTATAGCCCTGGATCAGCTCAGTCACTTCCGCACCGCACATATGCGCGCCGAGCAATTCGCCCGTTGCCGCATCGAAGACCGTCTTGACGATGCCTTCTGCTTCGCCGAGCGCGATCGCCTTGCCATTGCCGATGAAGGGGAAAGTGCCGACCTTGAGCTTGTAGCCGGCCGCCTTGGCTTTTTCTTCGGTCAGGCCAACGCTGGCGACCTGCGGATGGCAGTAGGTGCAGCCGGGGATATTGTTGCGGTCCAGCGCATGCGGATGAACATCCTTGTTGCCGAGTTCCTGCGCAATCGCTTCGGCACAGGTAACGCCTTCATGGCTTGCCTTGTGCGCCAGCCACGGTCCGGGCGTACAATCGCCAATCGCCCACAGCCCCTTCGATTTGGTGCGCCCATAGGGATCGATCTGGATAAAGCCGCGGTCCATCTCGGCCAGCTTCTCGATGCCGATGTTCTCGGTATTGGGCTGGATCCCGATAGCAACGATGACGTGACTGAACTCGGTCGTCTCGACCTTGCCGTCTTTGCCCTTGATCTTGGCGGTTACCGCCTTGTCGCCGACCTTGATGTCCTCGACCCCCGCACCGGTCTTGATCGTGATGCCCTGCTTGGTAAGCGATTTTTCGAGGAAAGTGGACACGTCCTTGTCTTCCACCGGCACGATCCGGTCGAGCATCTCGACGACGGTCACATCAGCGCCCATGTCATTATAGAAACTGGCAAATTCGATTCCGATAGCACCCGAGCCGATGACCAGCAGCTTGCTGGGCATCTCGCTTGGCGTCATGGCGGCGCGGTAAGTCCATACGCGCTTGCCATCAGCAGGAGCGAAGGGCAGATCGCGCGCCCGCGCGCCGGTTGCGACAATCACGTGCTTGGCGGTCAGCTTCTCTTCGCCCTTATCGCCTTTGACGGTGAGCGAAGTCGGCCCGGTAAGCGTGCCCTCGCCCATGTGGACCGCGATTTTGTTCTTTTTCATCAGATGCGTGACGCCCTGATTAAGCTGCTTGGCAACGCCGCGGCTGCGCTTCACCACGGCATCAAGATCGGCTTCGATAGCGCCTGCGACCTTGAGGCCATAGGCAGAAGCGTGCTCCATATAATGCTTGATCTCGGCCGAGCGCAGCAGCGCCTTGGTCGGGATGCAGCCCCAGTTGAGGCAGATGCCGCCAAGCAGTTCGCGCTCGACAATCGCGACCTTGAGCCCAAGCTGCGACGCGCGGATCGCCGCGACATAGCCACCCGGGCCCGAACCAAGAACGATTACGTCATAGGCGTTGGCCATCATCAAACTCCTGCTATCTTTCGATGGGGCGCGGGCGCCCCTGATCATCAATTGCGACGAAAGTGAACTTCGCCTGCGTTACCATTTCGGCTTCCTCGGAATGGCGCGCGCGTCGCCACACTTCGGTAAAGATTGTCATGCTGGTCCGGCCAATCTTCTCGACCTCGGCATAAACGGAGACTTCATCGCCCACTTTGACAGGCCGGTGAAACTCCATCCCGTCCATCGCAACGGTTACCGCCCTGCCCTTTGCCAAACGCGCGGCGACAAGGCCGGACCCTGAGTCCATCAGGCTCATCAGCCAGCCGCCAAAAATATCGCCATAGGGATTGGCATCGGCAGGCATCGCGGTGACGCGCATGGCCGGATTGCGCCTCTGATAGGCCAATTCCACCTCGCGCTCTTCGTCTGGGGATTTGACCACTTAGGCCACCAAGCCCAGCGGGTTCTCCACGAGCTGTTTGAAGACCTGCATCAATTGCGCACCATCCGCGCCGTCGATTGCGCGGTGATCAAAGCTTCCGGTCGCGCTCATGACGCTCGCAATCTGCAACGCGCCGTCAATCACATAAGGACGCGGCTCGCCTGCACCGATCGCCATAATCATGGCTTGCGGCGGATTGATCACCGCCTCGAACTGCTTGATGCCGAACATGCCCATGTTGGACAGGCTGGCAGTGCCGCCCTGATATTCCTCGGGGGCAAGCTTGCCTTCCTTGGCGCGGCTTGCAAGGTCCTTCATCTCTTTCGAGATCGCGCTGATCGCCTTGGAGCCTGCATCCTTTATGATCGGCGTGATCAGACCACCCGGGATCGACACTGCCACCGAGATATCGGCGCGGCTGAACTTGAGCAGCGTGTCACCGGCGAACTGGACATTGCACACAGGCACTTCGACCAGCGATTTGGCAAGCGCCTTGATCAGCATGTCGTTGACTGACAGCTTCACGCCTTGCGGCTCTAGCGCTGCGTTCAACTCGCCGCGCAGCTTGAGCAGCGCATCGAGGCGAATGTCGACCGTGAGGTAAATATGCGGCACTTGCTGCTTGCTCTCGGTCAGGCGGCGCGCGATTGTCTTGCGCATGCCGGAAAGCTTCTCGACCTCGTGCGGGATGCCGAAGTCTTGTGCTTCTGCCGCAGGCGCTGCCGCTGCCGCCGGTGCAGGAGCCGTAGCAGAGGCAGGCGCTGCCGCGCCGGGCTTAGCGCCTTCGACATCGGCTTTCACGATGCGCCCGTTGGGGCCGCTGCCGGTCACTCCGGCAAGATCAACGCCCTTTTGCTCCGCAATACGTCGCGCGAGTGGGGAGGCGATGATGCGCGATCCCGATGCCGAAGGTGCC
>DAIQNS010000142.1:3138-6256 GCA_036788315.1 Alteraurantiacibacter sp.
CGCGGGCGCGGGCGCAGGAGCCGGCGCGGGTGAAGGTTCGCTGGCCACAGGCGCAGGAGCCGCCTCGCCGCCGATCGCATCGATCGAACCGGCGTCCTCGCCTTCTTCCGCAATCGTCGCGATAACCGTGCCGACGGCAACGTTTTCAGTACCCTCTTCGACCTGGATATGCGCGATAATGCCTTCATCGACCGCTTCGAATTCCATCGTTGCCTTGTCGGTTTCGATCTCGGCAATAATGTCGCCGGAAGAAACCTGATCGCCGACCTTGACGAGCCAGCGTGACAATGTGCCCTCTTCCATGGTGGGTGAGAGAGCGGGCATTCGAAGTGCAATCGGCATAAGTTTACTGCAGTCCCTGCGTGATAGACAGACTTTGCATGCTCTCTGGCCAATTTGGGCGGCAGGTTCAAGCCAAGCTTGCGCTTTGCGCAGTTTCTCTGGATACCGCTCGCACGGGAGATCAGAACAATGCGCGTCTATCTTGTAATCGTGGATGAGACCGAGGAAGCCCATGTCGCCTTGCGATTTGCCTCGCGGCGCGCGGCCAAAACGGGCGGGGTCGTGCATCTGCTCGCGCTGGTGCCCAAGCAGGCGTTCAATGCCTTTGGCGGGGTGCAAGCCACAATCGAGGAAGAGGCGCGCGACCGCGCCGAAGTGCTCGCCAATTCAGCGGCAGGCGAATTGATGCACGAGAGCGGGAAAATGCCGCAGATCGCGGTGCGTATTGGCGATGGCAAGACTGTCATCAACGAGTATCTGAAAGATCACGCCGAAGTTGCTGCCCTTGTGCTAGGCGCGGCTGCTGAAGGCCCTCCGGGGCCGCTGGTCGCGCATTTCTCGTCCTATGCGGGCACATTGCAATGCCCGCTCTTCATTATCCCGGGCGGATTGAGCGGCGAGGAAATCGACCGGCTAAGTTAGCGTGCCGCGCGCTGGATAGTTTTTCTCAGTCACGAATTTGACCGCGCTGATGAGTTCGTCAATCGGCGGCCGGGTAAAGGGTGCACTCTGCACCTGTGCGAAAAACAAGGTCATGTCGGGCCTCACGAGAAACAGACCCGGCTCGCAGAAAACCTCGGGCTCATCGCTTTCGGCCCGTTTCCCGGAGATGTACAATCCCCATTCGCGCGCCTGATCCTCGCTCAGCGAATGCGCGAGCGGCAGATCGCCTGTTTCCCAATTGGCATGAACCTGTGCGGCGCGTTCCGGACTGTCCATCGAAATAGCCACTGGAGCCAGCCCTGCCTCGGTCAATTCACCGAGCCGTTTCCCTATCTCTTCGAGATATTTGCGACAGATCGGACAATGCTTGCCGCGATAGAACACGACCATCGTAAAGAGTTCGGGCGACTGCGCCGAAAGCTCAAATCGCGCCTCGATGGTGAGTGGCAGATCGACATCAGGAACTTTCTGGTCAGGGATGAGCATGGCGTCTCCAGTGTAACAAGGGTCTGCCCAACCAATGCCCCGCGCCCGTGCCCGTTCCGCTATTTGCGCTTGCGTCCCTGATGACGGACATTGCCGGGGCGGCCTCGCTTGCCAACCGGATGCTTGCCCTTGCGGTCGCGCCGCTCGTTTGGTCTGCTTCCGCGCGGCTCGACCGACTTCGCACCGCCAGCACCATCGGGCAGTTCGAATTTGAGCGCGCCGGTCAGTGGATTGGCTTCGGCCAGCCGCAATTCGAGCAGATCGCCAACGGTAAAGCTGGTGCCCGTGCTTTCGCCCACAAGCGCCTGCGCGCCTTCCTTATGTGCAAAATATTCCCTGCCCAATGTCGAAATAGGCACCAGGCCATCACCGCCCAGCCCCACGATCGTGGCAAAGAAGCCGAAGCTGGTGACGCCAGTGATGCGGGTGGGAAAGACTTCCCCTACACGCGCCGAGAGCCAGGCGGCGACATAGCGGTCCACGGTATCGCGTTCCGCTTCCATGGCGCGCCGCTCGGTCACGCTGATGGCATCGCAAATCTTGCCCAGATCCGCGCGGTCGTTGTCGGCAAGCCCGGTGAGCGGCGGCAGATCGCCTACAGGCCGTTTTTGTTCAAGACCGAAGCCATCGACCAGCGCGCGGTGCACCAGCAGGTCGGAATAGCGGCGGATCGGGCTGGTGAAATGGGCATAGGAACCAAGCGCGAGCCCGAAATGCCCGGCATTGCGCGGCCCGTAATAGGCCTGAGTCTGACTGCGCAAGACAGCTTCCATCACCAGCGCCTTCTCGCCCGGCTCGGTCACGTCCTTGAGCATCCGGTTGAAGATCGCCGGCGTGATTACCTGCCCCAGAGCCAGCTTCTTGCCCAGACTGTCGAAATAATCGCGCAGCGCGATCAGCTTCTCGCGGGTCGGCGGCTCGTGAATGCGATAGACAATCGGCTGAACCTTGCTTTCGAGCGCCTTGGCCGCGGCGACATTGGCCGCAATCATGAAATCCTCGACCACGCGGTGGGCATCGAAACGTTCGCGCACCGCGATCTCGGCAATGCGGCCTTCCTCATCGAGAACAACGCGCCTCTCGGGCAGATCGAGATTGAGCGGATCGCGCGCCGCGCGCGCGCTGGCAAGCGCTTTCCATGCCGACCACAAATGCTGCAAATTCTCGCCTGCGCGCTCTTCGTCGATGCGCGTCTGCGCCTCCTCATAGGCGATCACTTCGGCAATGCGGACAATCCCCCGGGCAAAGCGCCATTCGGTTACCTGACCCTCGGCGGAGATCCGCATATGGCAGACCATCGAAGCGCGATCCTCGCCCTCGCGCAGCGAACAGACGTCCGCGCTCAGAACTTCGGGCAGCATGGGCACGACCCGGTCAGGGAAATAGACCGAATTGCCGCGCCTGCGCGCTTCGCGGTCAAGCTTGCCGCCCGGGCGCACGTAGTAGCTGACGTCGGCAATCGCGACGAGGGCGCGGAAGCCCCCGCCCTCCTCAGGCTCGGCCCAGATCGCATCGTCATGATCGCGCGCGTCAGCCGGATCGATTGCCACGATCGGCAGGTGACGCAAATCTTCGCGTTCGTTTTCGTCCAGTGGCAGTTTGGCCGCGCGCTCGGCCTCGGCAATCACATCCTCGGAAAAGACATTGGGAATGCCGTATTTGTGGATCGCGATGAGACTGTAGCTTC
>DAIQNS010000143.1:0-3322 GCA_036788315.1 Alteraurantiacibacter sp.
GCGTCTATGCCGGGTGCCCGCATTTCCGCAAATGCTTCATCGAACGCACTGCGCGCGCGAGCGCCGGGGCCGATCTGGTGATCGCCAATCATGCGCTGGTGATGATCAATGCGGCACGCGGGCGCGACCACGCGCAGCGCCCCACGCGCATTATCTTTGACGAAGGGCATCATGTCTTCGATGCCGCCGACAGCACCTTTGCCGCCGCGCTGACAGGGCAGGAAGCGATCGAGATGCGCCGCTGGATCCTTGGCCCAGAACGCAAGGCCAAGGGGCGCAGGCGCGGCCTCGCAGCGCGGCTGGCCGATGTGGCAAGCTATGACGACAAGGGCGGCGCCGCGCTCGAGGCCGCGCGCGAGGCGGCGCAGGCGCTGCCCGGCGAAGGCTGGATGCAGCGCCTTGCCGATAGCGAGCCGAGCGGACCGATCGAGCAACTTCTCGCCAGCACGCGCGAGCTCACCTATGCGCGCGATGAAAGCGCCGCGCAGGATGCAGGCTATGCCATTGAAACCGAAGCCGCGCAGCTTGACGGGGCGTTTGTCGAACACGCGCAGGATGCCGCCGCCGCTCTCGGGGCCATTCGCCAGCCGCTGATCAGGCTGGGCTTGCGGCTCGAAGCGATGATGGCCGACCCGCCCGACTGGCTCGATGGTCAGGGGCGCGCCCGGATCGAAGGCGCGCGCCACTCGCTGAGTTGGCGGATCGACACGCTCGGCGCATGGGAAGCACTGCTCGAGCGGCTTGGGGGCCCCGCCGACCCCGACTTTGTCGACTGGCTGGCGGTCGACCGCAACGATGCGCGCGAGTTTGATGTGGGGCTGCATCGCCGCTTCCTCGATCCGATGAAGCCTTTTGCCCGCACCGTGCTCGAAAACGCGCATGGCGTGATGCTGACGAGCGCCACGCTGACCGATCGCAGCGCCGGGGGGACGGACTGGGACAGCGCGCTTGCCCGCTCAGGCGCGCCCTATCTCGATCTGCGCCCGCATCTGGCCGAAGCGCAAAGCCCGTTCGATTACGCTGCCAATGCCCGCGTGCTGATTGTCACCGATGTGCAGAAGGGCGATCTTGCTGCGCTTGCCGGAGCCTATGCGCGGATCATTGAGGCATCGGGCGGCGGCGTGCTGGGCCTGTTCACCGCGATCCGGCGCATGCGCGCGGTGCACGGCCGCATTGCCGACCGTCTGGCGCGCGCGGGCCTGCCGCTGTATGCCCAGCATGTCGATCCGATCGACACCGGCACGCTGGTCGATATCTTCCGCGACGATCCGCGCGCCTCGCTGCTCGGCACTGATGCGCTGCGCGACGGGGTCGATGTGCCAGGCCAGTCGCTGCGCTGCGTGGTGATGGAGCAGGTGCCCTGGCCCAAGCCAAGCATTCTGCACCGTGCGCGGCGCGCGGCGCTCGGCGGTTCGGCTTATGACGACCGGATCATCCGCGCGCGGCTGGCGCAGGCGTTCGGCCGGCTGATCCGGACCAAGCAGGACCACGGGCATTTCATTGTCCTCTCGCCCGCCTTCCCATCGCGCCTGCTTACCGCCTTTCCCAAGCAGGTCGAGATTGTACGCGTCGGGCTGGACGAGGCTTTACAATGCGTGGCCAGCGGTGTTTCTAGAGGGCAGACCGCTGCGGCGGCGAAGCCAGAAATCGCGGGCATCTCGCAGCCCCCCCATTTTCCCTTGGAAGGAGATGTCACGCAGTGAAGCGGCTCGGTCTGCTCAGACATGCCAAATCCGATTGGGACGATATGTCACTTCGCGATTTCGATCGCGGTCTCAATGACCGCGGGCGCAAGGGCGCCCAGCTGATGGGCGAACATATCCTCGAACATGGCGGCGCGTGGGACAAGCTTGTCGCCAGCCCTGCCCAGCGGGTGAAGAGCACGATAGAGGCGAGTGGGCTTGCCGTGCCCGTGGTGTGGGACGAGCGGGCCTATCTCGGGGACAGCGACATGCTCCTCAAGCTGATTGTCGAGCACGGCGGGGCGAGCGATGCGTTGCTGCTGGCGGCGCATAACCCGGGGCTGCATGATCTGGCGCTGGAACTGGTGGCCTCGCCCGATGACAGCGCGCTTTACGAGGAGCTCTTGAGCAAATTTCCCACCGCCGCCTTCGCGGTGATCGAATTTCCCATCGATAGCTGGGACGATCTGGCCCATGGGCGCGGCAAACTGACGCATTTTGCGCGGCCGCGCGATCTTGATCCCGAACTCGGCCCGCAATCGGGCTATTGAGATCAGTTCAGGCGGCGAGCGCGCTGGCCAGCCGATTGCGGATAGCGCGAAGTTGCGGGAGAATTTGTGCGGCGCTCTCCTCGAACGCACTCTCGGCAGGCTGACCCGCCCCCTCGCCCGCGCCGCTTTGCAAGGCCGCGCGCGCGCCCTTCAGCGTGTAGCCTTGCTGATTGATCAGCTCGTCGATGCGGGCAAGGAGCGCAATGTCCTGCGGCCGGTACAGCCGCCGGTTGCCGCTGCGCTTGAGGGGTTTGAGCATAGGGAACTGCTGCTCCCAATAGCGCAGCACATGGGGCTTTATGCCCATGCCCTTGGCAACTTCGCCGATGGTGCGCATGGCATCGCTCGCCTTCCCGTCGTTAAACATGGCGGCGAGATCAGCATGCGGCATCATCAGTCTCCTGCAATTTGTTCCTTGAGCTTCTGGCTGGCGCGGAAAGTCATCACCCGGCGCGGAGTAATCGGCACTTCGACGCCGGTTTTCGGATTACGGCCCACGCGCTGCTTCTTGTCGCGCAAAATGAAGCTGCCGAAGCCCGAAATCTTCACATTTTCGCCATGGCTCATCGCATCGCACATCTTGGCGAGGATGGCTTCGACAAGGTGAAGGCTTTCAGCGCGGGAGAAACCCATTCTGCGATTGATGGTCTCGGCAAGGTCGGCGCGAGTCAAGGTCCCGACGGAACGCATGGCATCCATGTGCACACTCCAAATATATTCCGTGACCCACAAACAGCAATGTCAAAAACAATTGCACTTGGCAAGGTGCGTCACCAGCAATCTTCGGGAATTCTGCGTAGCTGTTGCGTCAAACGCGCAGAAGGCTGGCGCCCCAGGTAAATCCGCCGCCCATCGCTTCCAGCATTATGAGGTCGCCGGGCTTGATCCGGCCGTCCTTGCGCGCCACGTCGAGCGCCAGCGGAACCGAGGCCGCCGACGTATTTGCATGCCGGTCCACCGTCACGACAACGCGGTCCATCGACAGACCCAGCTTGCGCGCAGTCGCATCCAGAATGCGCAGATTGGCCTGATGCGGCACGATCCAGTCGATCGCATCAGCCGTCACGCCAGCTTCCTCGAGAACCTCGC
>DAIQNS010000143.1:3332-6254 GCA_036788315.1 Alteraurantiacibacter sp.
AGGACGCTTGCCAGATTGGACACCGCGTGGCGAAAAACCTCGGGCCCTTTCATCCGGACATGGCCCACTGTGCCCGTGCTCGAAGGGCCGCCATCGACATACAGCAGTTCGCGATGTTCGCCGTCAGCATGCAGGCGCGTGGCAATGATGCCGGGGCCATCAATGGCAGTTTCCTCAGCGGCCAGAACCACCGCGCCCGCGCCATCGCCAAACAGGACGCATGTCGAGCGGTCGTCCCAGTCCAGAATGCGGCTGAAAGTCTCTGCTCCGATCACCAGAGCGCATTTGGCCATGCCCGAGCGCAGCATCGCATCCGCGGTGCCCAGCGCATAGAGGAAGCCCGAACAGACCGCAGCCACATCGAAAGCGGGAAAATTCCTGCCGCCCAGCGCGTGCTGGACATAGGTGGCGGTGGCGGGGAAAGTGTGGTCGGGCGTGGCGGTAGCAAGGATGATGAGGTCAATATCGGCAATGGTCAGGCCCGCATCGTCAAGCGCCGCCTGCGCAGCGCCAGTGGCCAGCGATCCGGTGGTCTCGCCTTCACCTGCAATATAGCGCTGGGTGATCCCGGTACGCTCGCGGATCCATTCGTCACTGGTCTCGACGGTTTTGGCAAGCTCGGCATTGCTGACCGCCTTGGCGGGCAGGCAAGAGCCGCTACCCTTGAGCACCGAACGGATCACTTTACAGACGGCTCCCCGGACGTCCCGACGCTCGCCCCGTCGGTTTCGCGGCCATTGCTGCTCAAAGTGCCCTCACCCAATTCGGCAAGTGCGGCGGCAATGCGTTCGGTGATGTTGGCTTCGAGCAGTCGAGCAGTCAACGCAACCGCATTGGCAACACCGTGATCATTGGCCGAGCCGTGCGATTTCACCACGACACCGTTAAGTCCCAGAAACACCCCGCCATTGTGATTGTTGGGATCAAGATGATGGCGCAGTAAATCGGTGGCCGGGCGCGAGATCAGGAAGCCGATCTTGGACCTGATCGAAGAGCGGAAGGCGGTTTTCAGAAGATCGGTCACGAAGCGCGCCGATCCTTCGATGGCCTTGAGGGCGATATTGCCCGAAAACCCGTCGGTCACCACCACATCGACATAGCCGCGGTTGATCTTGTCGGCCTCGATGAAGCCTTCAAAGCGCATCGCAAGTCCGGTCGCCTCGCGCAGTCGCTGGCTAGCCTCCTGCACATTGTCGGTGCCCTTGATATCCTCGGTGCCGATGTTGAGCAGGCGCACGCGCGGCGCCTCAGCCCCTGTGGCAATGCGCGAATATTCCGCGCCCATGATCGCGAACTGGACCAGATTGCGCGCGTCGCACTCGGTGTTGGCGCCAAGGTCGAGCATGATCACATCATGTTCTTCAAGCGTGGGCAAAAGCGCGGCTAGTGCGGGCCGGTCGATGCCTTGCATGGTGCGCAGTGCCAGCTTGCTCATCGCCATGAGCGCGCCGGTATTGCCGCCGCTCACCGCCGCGCCGCAATCGCCGGTTTTCACCGCATTGATGGCAAGGCCCATGCTCGTCGTCTTGGAGCGGCGCAGCGCACGGCTGGGCTTTTCGTCGCCGGCAACCACATCCTCGCAATGCAGGATTTCGGAAGCCTGGCGCATTCCGGGATGGTTATCGAGCGCGGACTTGATCCGCGTCTCATCACCGACAAGCAGGAACTTGAAGCGATCATGGCGGCGGCGCGCAAGAGCTGCGCCTGACACCATCACGCGCACGCCCTCATCACCGCCCATCGCATCAATGGCGATACGCGGCAGAGTCATGCGGTAAATTCCTTATCTCGAAGGGCTCAAAGGCCCTTGGGCTCGAGGATCATACGGCCATTGTAATGACCGCAAGCACCGCACAGCATGTGCGGGCGCTTGAGTTCGCCACAATTGGAACATTCGTGGAAGGCCTCGACCTTTAACGAATCGTGTGACCGGCGATTGCCCCGGCGATGCGGCGATACTTTTCTTTTAGGGACAGCCATGGTGGCACCTGGTCCTTGAGCTCTCTAGTGTTTCGGTAGCCGCCCTAGGTGATGTCGGCGCAGCGCGCAAGCGCAGCGGCAAGTCTCCCAGGAGGCGGCGAAGGCGCGCGCTATACCTGTTTTTCGCAGCGTTGCAAGCGCCAGCAACGCGGCCTATGCCCGGTTTGTCCACTTCGACAGCGCCTTATCAAGGAACCTCCATGCCCGATTTGCCCATCACCCTGTGCGCAGCTGCGGCCGCGGCCATCATCAACATATGGCTTGCCATGCGCTGCGGACAGGCGCGCATCAAGGGCAAGGTCTCGCTCGGGGACGGCGGCGATACCTGGCTGATCAAGCGGATGCGCGCGCACGCCAACTATGCCGAATTCACACCCTTTGCCCTCGTGCTGATCCTCGTGCTCGAACTGACCGGGCTCGGCGGGCAATTGCTCGCGATCAGCGCCGCGATCTATTTCCTCGCACGCATCTGCCACATGTTCGGCATGGAAGCCGACGCACCGGGCAAATTGCGCATGATCGGCATCATGGGGACCATGCTGCTCCTGCTGATCTGGTCGATCGCGGCGGTGCTGGCGGCAAGCGGGGTAATTTAACCCCGCGCCAGCGCTGCATCGCCCACGAAAGGATTGCTTGCGCGTTCCTTGCCGAAGGTGCTGGTCGGGCCGTGGCCGGGGACGAAGGTGATATCATCGCCGAGCGGCCAGAGTTTCTGCGTGATCGCGTCGATCAAATCCTGGTGATTGCTCATCGGGAAGTCGGTGCGCCCGATCGAGCCTTGGAAAAGCACATCGCCAACGAAGGCAAATTGCATGCCCTTGTGCACGAACACCACGTGGCCGGGCGTGTGGCCGGGGCAATGGATCACATTGAGCGTGACTTCGCCCACGGTCACCGTGTCGCCGTCCTGGGTGGTGATGCGGTCGACGACGCGGGCTTCGA
>DAIQNS010000144.1:0-6236 GCA_036788315.1 Alteraurantiacibacter sp.
GACTGAGCGGTAAAACACGCAATTTTCGAATTTGGGTTTGCGTGCAGGACAAGTCAGTCGGCAAAACACGCCGGTGGAACGGACGCAGACAAAGGCTTGCCCATCAAAGCGCGCGTCCCTTTCGAGAAGTGCGGTGTACAGTGCGTGGGTGTCTGGTAAGTCGAACAGCATGAGGCTGCTCTACATGAAGCATTCCTGTGCGCAGCCGGTTTTCGGGCGGCTATTTCACCGGGTTAGGGTTTTTCGCTTTCGTGCCGTGCTCCAGATATTCGCTCTTCCACATGAATGCGGCCACCAAGGTCTCTGGGGCAGCTATTTAAAGCCGCGAGGCGGATTTGGGCGATCGTTCGGCAGGGCCTGGCGCGTCAAAAACTGGCGAGTCTTGTTCGCCATTGTGTGACAGCGTGGCGCCGAAGCTGACCGTTTCTTACCCCGAATGCGGCCTGCACCCACATCCGCGCGAATATTCCGAGCAAGCTAGCTCGATAACAGGTTCTGGAGGACTGAGGTCCTTGTCAGGGGTTAAGGTTTCAGGATTTCGCGTTGGCGTCGCGAGATGCCCTGCTATTGTGTGGCTGTTCTCACTCATATCACGCGAGGGGTCAAAGCGACTTGGCAAAGCAGCACGAATACACCTGCCGGATCGACTGGACCGGCAATCGCGGCGCGGGAACCCGGACCTATCGGGGCTATGATCGCACCTGGGACGTGGTGACGCCGGGCAAACCGGTAATCCACTGTTCGAACGACCCCCTGCTAGGGGGCGACCCGGCCTTGCCCAATCCGGAAGACCTGCTGCTCGCATCGCTCTCGAGTTGTCACATGCTGTGGTATCTGCACCTTGCAAGCAGTGCCGGGATTGTCGTGCACCGCTACACCGATGATCCGCTTGGTGTGGGCGAGGTGCATCCTGATGGATCCGGTCAATTCTTGCGCGCCACCTTGCGACCGACAATCGTGGTTGACGAAGGCACTGATATTGCGCGGGCGCGGGCAATCCACGGGGATGTTCATCGCTACTGCTTCATTGCCCGATCGGTAAACTTTCCGATCACCTATGCGGCGGAATACGATTTCTTGCGCGGCGAGCCCAGCATCGGCGCTTGATTTGTTGACATCAGGCGGCAGGACCAAAGAGTGCAGGTCGCAGTTGCGCGAAGGGCAGTTCAAGAGCCTGCCGGTTCGGATTATCTGAGCACTTAACCCATTGATCCCGTCCCTAACGCCCGGCCCGCGCACGCCTGTTCGCAACCATCTTCAAACGCGGAGCCGTGGGCTGATGGTCGCCCTTCACCTCTCATCCAAACGCGGGATGATAGGTGACCTTGCCGATGGGTGCCGTCCCTGTGATCAAAAGCCTCATGAAAAAGGCGTTGGGCTCAGGCGCGGTGTCGGACAGCAGCGGGTCGCTCACAAACCCGAAGCGAGTGTAATAATCGGGATCACCGAGAACAAAGCACGCCGCAGCCCCAAGGCTTTCAAGGCGCTCCAGCCCTGCCCGGATCAAAGCGCCGCCAACGCCGCGGCGATGAAAGTCCGGACGCACCGAAACAGGCGCAAGCTGATACCATGGCCCTGCCTGGCCGTTCACTTGCGCTGGCGAGAAAGCGATGTGGCCGATGACCTCGCCATCTTCGTGTGCAACGAGCGAGAGCGCCAGGCCGTCCATGGCCCGCAAGCGCTCGACCAGTTCGGCTTCGCCGCCATAGCCATGATCGGTTGTAGCGAAAGCCTTTCGGGTGACAGCAGCAATGGCGGCTGCATCCTGCGCATTTTCCAGTCTTATCTGCATGGGCAATCCATCCTGATCACTGATTTGGTCTTGGGGCTGATCAGATTGATCCGGCACGCTCGATCACGAGAATGCGCGCCTCGCCGATCGGGTGAGCGACATGCTCATCGCCTTCCTCAGCAATGAAAATGTCGCAAGGGGAAAGCCGCTGGCACAACTCGGTGCCTTGGACGCGGTAATGCATATCCACTTCTCCCTGAAGCACGACAAAGACTTCGCACCCGTCATTGCGGTGCCAATGATAGGGCTGATCCGACCAGTGAAGACGAATGGTCGCTCCATCGATCGCGGCAAGATCGCGCGCGCCCCAAGCCTGATCCGTTCGGAACGCGGCTGCATCCTTGATGATCTGCGGCATGTCCTATTGCTCGCTGGCAAGCGGGAGCGCAAAGCGCATCTTGGGCGCACCGCAGGCTCCATAATGGCGATAGAAGGCAATCGCAGGCTTGTTGCTGAGCGGCGTCTGCCACTCGATACGATCGGCCTCGATGCCGCGTGCGTGGGCAAGCGCGGTGTCGAGAAGGCGCGTGCCGATTGCCTGTCCGCGCACCGCTTCGGCAACGAACAGGCAATCAAGATGCGCCCAGTGGCGCGCTCGCCACAGCGAGAAATCACGCGTGATCGCAGCATAGCCCAGCAGCTCATCGCCGAGCGCTGCGACCATGATATGCGTGGGCGGGGTCTCGGCTGCCAGCATGCCTGCCAGTTCCGCTTGAGTGATGCTGGCAGTCGCGCCTTCAAACGACGCGTGGGCACAGATCAGCGCCAGCAGCGCCGCCGCATCATCAGGCCTCGCAAGGCGGATCTCGATAGCGGCTGCGATCATGGCGCGCCTTCAAGAGTGAAGCCTTCGTCGAGCCAGCCCGTTACGCCGCCGGCCATGATCTTCACCGGGCGCCCCAGCTTGGCTAGCCTCAAGGCCCCGCGCGCTGCGCCATTGCAATGCGGCCCTGCACAATAGGTAATGAAGATGGTCTCGGGCGGCCATTGTGCCAGCTTGGAGGCGATGATCTTGCCGTGGGGCAGATTGACCGCGCCGGGAACATAGCCTGCAGCAAACAGCGCCGGGCTGCGGACATCGAGCAGCACGAAATCAGCGCCCTGTGCGAGCGCTTCGTGGACATCCCAGCAATCGGTTTCAAAGCGCAGGCTATCGGCAAAATGCGTAGCGGCTGCATCGCTGGGAGCAGCTGGAACGGCGGTGACGGCGGTGGGCATAAGGCAGGCTCCTTGTGAACGCCCTTGCTATTGGCGGCGGGCAGCCGCGCTTGCAATTGGCGTAAATAGCAATATGCGTGAAGATCATGTCAAAAGCTGATCACACCTCTGTTGCGCCTCACGGCCCGCTTGTTGTGGCGGTGCTGTATGATGGGCTTTGCACCTTTGAGTTCGGGATTGTTGCCGAAGTTTTCGCCCTAGCCCGTCCGGAGCTTGGGCTGGGCTGGTATCGTTTTGCCACCGCAGCGATTGATGCCGGACCGATGAGCGCGCAGGGCGGTATCCGCGTGCTGGCAGATGATTGCCCAGACCTGATCGAACAGGCTGACATGATCATCATTCCAGGCTGGAAAAGCGGTTCGCCCGTACCACCTGCCAGCCTGATCGCAAGCCTTCAGCGCGCGCACCAGCGGGGTTGCCGCCTTGTCTCGATCTGCTCGGGCGCCTTTGTGCTGGCAGCCACCGGGCTCCTTGACGGCAAGCGGGTGACCACCCACTGGCGCTATGCGGACACCTTGCGTGCGGCCTATCCTGATCTGATTGTCGATGAGGCTGCGCTGTATCATGGCGAGGATGGCATCTTTACCTCAGCCGGCAGCGCGGCCGGAGCCGACCTTCTTATCGAGCTCGTCCGGCGCGACTTTGGCGCAGATTCCGCCAATTCGGTGGCGCGGCGCATGGTTCTGCCCGCGCACCGATCAGGCGGACAAACGCAATTCCTCGAACGGCCCGTTGCGCGCCGTCCGCAAGGCGATCTTGGGCCACTGCTCGACGCTATCCGCACGCGCCTTCAGGAAGGCTGGACGATTGCCCGCATGGCTGATACCGCCGCAATGAGCCGCCGCACTTTCGAGCGCCGCTTCGTCGAGGCGACTGGCATGGGACCGGGGGAATGGCTCGCCGCCGAGCGGGTTGAAGCCGCCAAGGACCTGTTGATCCGCAGCAACGCAGCCACGGAGGACATCGCTGCCGCCGTCGGCTTCGGCAGCGCCGCAACCTTGCGCCATCATTTCAGGAACCGGCTCCATCAGTCGCCACTCCAGTATCGTCGCAGCTTTTCCTGCGCGTCTGAAACGCCATGAAGCCGGGATGCATCTGCGCTATTTCTGCGCAAAGAAGTCCAGCGTCTGCCCGATTACCCTGTGCGGCGCTTCGATCTGCGGAAGATGGCCCACCTCGGGCAAGGGCGTGAAAACGGCATTTGCAAGCCGCTTGGCGAGTTGCTTGCCGCGCGCGATCGGGATCCACGGATCATCTTCGCCCCAGATCACTTTTGCAGGGCAGCGCAGATCAGACAGCAGCGGTTCGATTGCGTCGGTATAGCTTTCGTCCGCCTGCGCAAACTGGCGATAGAAGCTCCCGCGCCCTTCTTCGGTGAGCCAAGGGGCGCACAGAGCTTCGAAGTCGTCTGGCGGAATTGCCGAGACCAGAGCGCCCTTGATATATGCCCGCACGACGGCCTCGTGGATGGCCGGGGGAAGGCCAGTAAAGGCGTCGACATGCCGTCCGACATGATCGAAGAATTCCGAACCCCATGGGCTGAGCGCCACCACGTTCATCAAGAGCAGCGCTTCGTATTCGCAGCCATGCAGGAGATGCGCTCGCAAGGTTACAGCGCCTCCGAAATCATGCGCAAGGACCCCCGGACGCTCGAGACCGAAATGCGCCAGCATGAAGGCAAAGATCTCGTCCTGAACATCGAGCGAAGTGGCCTGGTCCTGCGCCTTGCCCGACCGGCCATAGCCGGGCATGTCATACCAGAAGACTTCGTATTCCTCAGCAAGGCGCGGGATAACGCGGTGCCAGCTGAATGACGACCATGGCCAACCATGCGCGAGCACCAGCGGCGGCCCGTTTCCAGCGCGTCCGCAGGCGATCGGGCCTGCAGGCGACGCCAAACGCTCCTCGACATGCCAATGGCTGTGCAGCGTTCGCTCTTTGGAAACCATTGCTTGAGGTAGCTGATCAGCGGACGGCTTGTTCATTCGCGCTCCAGTCAATTTGCGGTTGAATGGACGAATGCGCCTAGCAAACAGGACAGATAAGTCCATGCCTCGCGCAGCAAAGGCATCCCGGCACTCGCGGTAGCAGGCGGCAGCGGCTTTTCTTTGTCCCGCGGAGCTCAAAGCGCAATTGCGCCCAAAAAGCTTCGCCGGATGCCGATTGTCGCTATCAACGGTGTCTTGGTGCTGACGCACCTTCGCTGGGAGAAATAGCCAGTGCGTTTGAATGCTTGGTTCCTCGGCGCGCCCGTCGACCAAGCAAATCCATCGAAGCGCTAACCGGTAACTCTGCGCCAAAGCACGCTCAGGGGTTCGGGAAGACACCGCTGGATCCGTGCAGACTTGTCAGGACCAAGCTTCGAATTCCATAGCCAGAAGACATCCCCCACCAAGGTGGGAACTCTGAAGTGGTGCGCTTTGACGCGCTGATAGACTCGCTCGCTGAATTCCTCGATAGTTCCAACAGGCTCGGGCTTCTCGTGCAGGCTCCAGCCGTCCAGAAATATGCCACGCTCGAGCGCCGGCAGTTGATTGGCCACTTCAAGAACGTGATCCGGCGGAAGGACACGGCGAAGTTCATGCATGACCGCGCGCATCTGTGGTCCGGACTGATGCGTGGTTCTTACGTCCATTCGTTGTGCAAGATCGCGACACCATTCGATGTGCAGATCGCTCGCGCGCTCGACGTCATAAGGATGTGCCACGCATTTCTCCTCTGACGCGCAAGGCAGCAGCTTCAGGACCAGGGATGGCTTGCATCATTATCAGAAGTTCTAGGTTATATAGACAGGTCAACCTATCCATGAAACAAACTGCATCAGATCGGCTCGTCGCCACGGCTTCGCGCCTTTTCCAGGAGCGCGGATATGTCCTCGTGGGGATCAACGAGATTATCGCGGAAGCCGGCGTCGCCCGGATGTCGCTTTACAACAATTTCGACTCGAAAGAGGACTTGGCGGTGGCTGCGTATCGCAGTCTGTCATTGCTGCGCCGGGATAGCTTTGATGCAGTGATATCTAAGGCGCCCTCCCCTGAATACGCTGTGTTCGCAATCTTCGACCTCGCCCGTAAGCTTTCCGATGTTCCCGGGTTTCGGGGCTGTTCTTTCATCAACCTCGCCGCCCACATCGGACCGACAGAAGAGAAGCTTTCGGCGGTAGTGACTGAGCATAAGTGTCAACGGCGGAGTAAAATTCGTCCATTGGGCGGCGCAAAACCAGGCC
>DAIQNS010000145.1:0-6228 GCA_036788315.1 Alteraurantiacibacter sp.
AATCTCTTTCGCCTCGCCCTGACGGCGCAGCGGCGTGGCGGCGGCGACATTGATGCGCGCCTGATCAGCGGTGAACTCATCGTGGAAGCGCGTGGCGATCATGCCCGGGCACAGCGCATTCACGCGGATCCCCTTGGGGCCAAGCTCCTTTGCCATCGAGCGCGTCCAGGTGATCACCGCGCCCTTGGCTGCGGCATAGGCGCTCGCACCCGGCCCGCCGCCATCGCGACCGGCAATCGAAGCCAGATTGATGATCGATGCGCCTTGCGACATGTAAGGCAGGGCGGCCTTGGTCGCGAGGAAAGTCGAAGTGAAGTTCAACTGCATGATGTGGTTGAAGAATTCCTCATCCATTTCATCGATGGTCTTGCGCGCGACAAGGCCGCCTGCATTGTTGACGAGAATATGGATTTCATTGCCGAAAGCCGCGCGGGCGTCAGCGATCATCGCCTCGACGTCCGCGGCCTTGGTCACATCGCCGCGGACCTTGATGCCCTTGCCGCCGCCAGCATCAGCGATAGCAGCCAGCGTTTTATCGGCATCGGTTTCGCTGCTGCGGTAGTTTATCGCAACATTAGCCCCTTCGCTCGCCAGTTTGACCGCTATCGCGCGGCCAATGTCGCGGCTGCCTCCGGTCACAAATGCTGTTTTGCCTGCAAGTTTCATGATTCTGCCCTGTCTAGGATATCGCTTGAGTGGTTGGTTTGGGTTTGAGCGGCTTGATATTCGGGCATAGCACGAAGACCGAAACCACGGTGAGAATGGCGAGAGCCGCGCCGACGATGAACGCCGGGGCATAGCTGTTGATCGTGATGACGGGGATCAGGAAATTGAGCCCGACCACGGCAAGCTTGGCCGCTGTCCCGGCATAACCTGCCAGCGTTCCCACCGAAGCCCCGCTATAGAAGTCACTCGGCAAGGTCTGAATATTGCCGACCGCTGTCTGAAAGCCGAACAGAATCGCTGCCATCAGCAGCACGGCAAGCAGCGGGGTTGCCGCCTGCGTGGTGGCGAGAAGCGCGATCAGCATGATCACTCCGCCAAGTGCAATCACGCTCTTGCGCGATTTGTTCACCGACCAGCCCGCCTTGATTCGGTTCTGCGCCAGAAGGCCGCCAAACCATGCGCCAAACATCGCGCCGACATAAGGCACCCAGGCGTATTGGCCGATTTCCACGACGCCAAAGCCATAGGTTTCCGCCAGATAGAGCGGCAACCAGCCCACAAACAGCCACCAGATCGGATCAAGGAAGAAGGAGGCCATGATCACGCCCCAGCTTTCCTTGCGTGAGAGGATCTCTCCCGAGCCCGGCGCATAGTCGGCGGTTTCGCCGACATCGGCATTGCGCTGCCCGGTGAGGATGAACTGGCGTTCTTCCTCGCTGACCCAGGGGTGCGTATCGGGCCCGGATTTGTAGACGATGAGCCATGGCACCAGCCACAGGAATCCAAGCAGACCAAGCACAATGAATGTCGCCTGCCACGAGCCGAGGAAAACGAAGGTGAAGGCGATGATCGGAGCCGAAACTATGCCCCCGATGGCAGCGCCGGAGTTGAAAATGCCCTGCGCCAGCGCGCGCTCGTTGATCGGAAACCACTCGGCATTGGCCTTGGTTGCGCCCGGCCAGTTGCCGGCTTCCGAAACGCCGAGAATAGCGCGGTAGGTGGCAAAGCTCCACAAGCCCACGGCAAGGGCATGCGCCATCGTTGCGGCCGACCACACGACGATCGAAAGGACGAATCCGAGGCGCACTCCGATCCAGTCGAAGATCTTGCCAAACAAGGTCTGACCAAAGGCGTAGGCGAAGGTGAAGACATTGAGGATGATGGCATAATCGGTCTTGGTCATGCCAAGATCTTCGGAAATCTCGGACCACAGGAAGCCCAAAGCGCCGCGATCGATGTAATTGATGATGGTGGCGACAGCGACCAGTATGACGATCGCCCAGCGCAGTCTTCCCTTCAGCATGATCAGTCCCCGTCCCCCAGAAAGTCTTCGCGCAGCGGCGTGAAGATATCGAGCAGCTCGCCCGCTTCGAGACACACCGCCCCATGTTCGACGCCCGAGACCGCGAAGTAGCTGTCGCCCGCCTTCAATTCGCGCTCTTCCCCGCCGATCGACACACGAAAACGGCCGCTGCCGACAAAGGCAATCTGCGTGTGCGGATGTGTGTGCAATGCGCCCACTGCGCCCTCTTCGAAGAAGACACGAACCAGCATGAGCTCAGGGCCATAGGCGAGCATCTGCCTCTTGATCCCGCCGCCAAGATCCTCGATTGCAGCATCGCCAGCGCACACGAACGGCGTGCCTTGCGGGTGAATTCTCAGCGTCATATCAATTTCTGTGTCCGCCGAGTTCGACCCTTGCGGCAAAGCCGGTCCAGGTGATCTCCTGCCCTTCGAAGGTGATCGCGTGCGGTTTGGTCGCATCATCGTCATACGAGATGGCGAGCGCGGTTTTTGCGCCGCTCACTGTGGTGATGACAACCAAATCATAGGCGCCGACACTGGCATGGCGCAGCGAAGCAATCCGGCTCTGGCTGTCAACGACGACTTCGGCCGCACCGTCAGAAAGGCCGTGCGCTTCGAGCACGCTCACAAAAGCAGTGCGATCGGTGTCGCTGACGCGCTGGATGAAGACCGGCTCGCGGCGCAGGTTGAAATCCGGATCATTGGCCCCGCTTTCGGCGAGGATCGCCTGCGAGCCTTGGCGCGGGACAAAGCGGTAGGTGTAGAAACGCCCGTCAAGCAGCCAAGTAAAATAGGCGTCTCCCGAAACCGGGGCACCAATCGCATCGACCCAAAGATGCTCGTAGCCATCGCTCTTGCCAAGCACGGGGCGAGCGGCGACATAATTCTCGGCAGCAAAGCCTACATCCATCAGATGCCCTGAATAATGCAGCGGCAGATCGAACTGCAGGTCGCCCTGCCCTTGTGCGCGCAGCACATCCACCACAACCGGTGCAGAAAGCCCGGCCACATTCATCACAGCCAGCGAGCGCACCATCGTCACCTGCTCTTGCGCGTATGCAGAATTGATCGCGGCCGTGCTGATCTGCAGTTCGGGATCGGTCGCAAAATGCAATTGCGTCGGGGCAAACCGGTCGGCCACCTTCTCGTCGAAATAGAAATGGCTCCGCTCATTCACCACAAGGGCATTGTGGGCGATGGTCTGCTTGGCCCAGCTCTCGTTTTCGGGGAGATAGCGCCCGCCCTGTTTGGAGACGATATTGAGGAAGCGCGCCGCGCCATAATCGCGCACGATCTCGTTGCCATTATCGTAGAATTGCCAGCTCAGCTTGTCGAAGTGCCCATGGCCCATGCCTTGCGAGCTGTTCTTGGCGACGAGCGCCATATGCTCTTCGCCCTGCTCCTGCCCATGCCGCAGCAAGGCCACTGCGCCCTGGTCGCCATTGGGTCCATCGGACAACAACAGCGAGCGGAAGGTGAAAGGCTGCGCCTTGCCCGCGGCAAGATCACGCGCCAGCGCGAGGCCGTCATCGGTCAGGATCGTGCGCCCCTGCCGCTGGGCAATTGCCAGCAAACCGGGGTCGCGCGTCTCTGCATAGGCGATGGCGACACCGTGATAGAGCTCGTCGGTGTTGAGGCTCTTGTCCCGCATCGCATCGTTGAAGGGGAAGAAAAAGCCGTCGTAAGTCAGCTGGATGCTGGTCTGCAGCGCCTTGAGCAGAATGCCGTCGCGATGCTCGAATATGCGCCGCTCAGGATCGTTGCGTGAAATCGAATTGGCAAAGACCATGAAGGGCATCAGCGCATAACGCTGATAATACGGCCCTTCGGCATAATAGCCGTCGGGCGAGAACAGCAGTTCGGTTTGCCGCAAAAAGCCCGTCTTGCCGCTCTTGTCCGACCCCAGCAGGGCGCGATCGACCAGATCCTGATCACCCAGTAAGTAGCCGGTCATGCCAACGCCTGCGGTCGCCCAGGTGGCGTGGTTATGAATAAGATCGAAGGTTCTCTGCGAATCCACCGACAGGAATTGTGCCGCCCGGCGAAAGACCTGCTCGTCGATCAATGTGCGCTCGGCCTCGTCGAGCGTGTCGCGGATATCATCATATCCCTGCACCGCGTGGACCAGCCAGACCGCATCGTTGAGCACCTGCCAGAACAGGCGTCCGACATTCTGGTTCGCCTTGGCCGGATGATCCCCCAGAGTGGGATAAAGCTGCGCATAGGCAAGGAGCATATCCCGCACATAATCCGCATAGGCGCGCTCGCCGGTAATCCGGTAAAGCTGGCCTGACAGATAGATCGCGCGGTAATTGCGCTTGTGCTGTTCGTGGGTGTAGCCCCCGCCGGGATCCTTGGGCACCGGCACTACCACGCCTTGCGCCATCATCTCGGCAAGAAAATCCTGCGCGCGCGCCATTTCGCTCTGATAGAGAGGCGGCAAAGCCATGTGGGTTTGAGCGGGGGCAGTTTCAGCGATGGTCTCACCATATGCATCCGCGAGCGCTGGTTGCGGGATTGCAGCTGCCATCAATGCGGCAAAGGCGGCGTATTTGCGGCTCATTCTGCAGCCTCCCCATCATGCGTATTGCCCCGCATAAGGATTCGCGGCGTTCCCTCGAAGACGAGCTCCTCAACTGTTGGCAGCGGTGTTTGCGAAAAGGCATTGCCCTCAACCGTGGTAACAGGCGTCCCGACGGTATGGACGATCCGCAGGGGCGCGCTTTGGGCGACCTCGTTGCGCGCCAATATCGTTGTCTGCACCCCGTGCAGATTGACCGACGCGCCGGTGGAGTTGGTCGACGCCTTGCCGACATTGGTGAGCGAATTGCCGGTCAGCGTCACGAAGGGGCCGAAAGTGCTCTCATCGGTGCCGCCGCGATAAATATCGGCAATTGGTCCGCCGACATTGGCAAAACTGTTGTCGAGGATGTCGAGATATTCGACATTGTACTGCCCATAATCCTCGGTCTCCGCCGCAGCGGACACGATCGCTCCGGTGATGTTGGAGAAGGCGCTGTTGCGGAGTACCACCCGGTCGGCGAGCGCACTCTTTCCAAGAGTGAGGACATTGAAGGATTTGTTCACGATCAAGCCGCGAACGGTCACCTTGTCGAGCACGATCTGCATGTTGGTCTTGATCGGAAAAGTGGTGGTGCGGATCACCGCATTGCCAACCGAATCGGGGGCCATCGCGCCATCGATCGTCAGGTCAACTAGCTCAAGACTACCCCCTTCGCGCAGTTCGAACAGCGAAGGTCGGGTAAACAGAAGGGTCGCACCAGCGCCATTCTCGTCATTGGCGCTCTTGAAGGTTATCGGCTTGTCGAGCGCAATGGTCTGATCGACAATGTGTTCGCCGTGAGCCAGTTCGAGCACATCGCCGGCTTTTGCGGCTGCCACGGCATCCACCAGCAGGTCTTCGCCGGGAAGCACCTTAGTGACCTTGCCGCTTGCGCCAAACAACTCGCCATTGGCAGGCTTGGCATACCAGCTTACCCCCACCTGATCGAGCGTGACCGGCTGCAGGTCACGCGGCGCGCCGGTGCCCGCAAGCTCCGGATCAGCGGGATAGAGCAGGCCGGTTTCGGCGCGGATCATTTCGGTCGGATGGACTTGGAGACCCGACAGCCCAAGGAGCGCACTGTGCACTTCACCTTCGATCGCGCGGTTGCCCTCGAAGGCAATGCCGGACATATCCGCATCGACTTCGAGAAAAGTTCCCTTCTCCATGCCGCCAAGCAAATTTTTGGCAAAGACACTGTTTACCGGGACGGCGGATCGCTCTTCATCGGCGCCTGCGCCCAGCGTGATGCGCGCGCTGTCAATGACAGTGTTGTTGGTGATGCGGGCATTGTCCACTTGGACGTACCGGTTGACCGGCGAATTAGGGACGCCGTTCATGACGGTCAGCGCGCTCGAAAAGCCGGTGCCCCGCAGGCCTTCCATGTAATTGCTGCGCACCGTCTGGTTGCGATTGATGACGCGGATGCCGCCGGTGTAATCCTTGCCGTCGCCGAAAAACACATTGCGCTCGACCAGATTGTCGTCGCCGTGCCGCAGGGTAAGTGTTCCGCGCGAGCGCAGGAAGACATTGCCCCTGTAGATGTTGCCGCCCGATTTCGAAGAGATGATCTCCACTTCGCCGTCGCAGCGGTCGAAGATATTGTTCTCGACCAGCGTGTTTGAATTGAACATCGAATATTGGCTGGTTCCGATGCGCAAGGTCTCGCCGCCATTCGAGCCCAGCACAGGCCG
>DAIQNS010000146.1:0-6214 GCA_036788315.1 Alteraurantiacibacter sp.
CCAGTGCGCGCGGCAAAACATCGAGATTGGGCTCGACCACGAGCACCTGCGCGCTCTCGATCGCGGCAATCGCTGCAGTGATTTCGAGCGCCGGGCTTTCGCGCACATCGTCCACATCAGGCTTGTAGGTGATGCCGTAGCACGCGACGGTCGGCACTTTGAAACGTTCGGCCAGCTTGGCGACCTGCGCCACCACCCGGCGCGGCTTGTCGTCATTCACCTCGCGCGCCATGCGGATCAGGCGAGCTTCCTCAGGCGCATTGTCGACAATGAACCACGGGTCGACCGCAATGCAATGCCCGCCAACGCCCGCTCCGGGCTGAAGGATGTTTACGCGCGGGTGCTGATTGGCCAGTTGGATCACCTGCCAGACATCGACGCCGAGCCGGTCACAGATGATCGAAAGCTCGTTGGCAAAGGCAATATTCACGTCGCGATAGGCATTCTCGGACAGCTTCGCGAGTTCGGCAACGCGGCTATCGGTAATGTAGCAGGTGCCCATCACGAAGGTCTGATACAGTTTCGCCGCCTCACGCGCGCAATTCTCGGTCATGCCGCCGATAATCCGGTCGTTCGCCACGAGTTCGCGCAGCATCTGGCCCGGCAGAATGCGCTCGGGGCAATGGCACAGGGCAATATCGGCCTCGCGCTCCTCGTCGCGGTAACGCGGAATGACAAGATCGGGGCGCATTTCGACGAAGATCTCGGCCAGCCGCTCGGTGCTGCCGACCGGCGAAGTGCTCTCGAGGATCACCACATTGCCTTTCGCCAGCACCGGCGCAATCGTGCGCGCAGCGCTTTCGACATAGGACATGTCGGGCGCGCCGCCTGCGGTGATCGGCGTTGGCACGGCAATCATGAAATAATCCGCCGGCTCTGGCGTGGTCGTGGCGCGCAGGCGCTTGGTATCGACTGCCGCGGAGAGCAGCATCTGCAGATCGGGTTCCTGAAAATGCGCTTGCCCGGCATTGATCGAGGCGACCACATCTTCCTTCACTTCAAGGCCGATAACCTCATGCCCACGGCTCGCAAGCATGGCAGCGGTGGGCAAGCCGATATAGCCAAGGCCGACAGTACAAATCTTCATCTTGCGCTCACAAACTGGGCAATGCTGGCCGCGATCCGCTGCGCCGCCGTGCCATCGCCATAGGGAAAAACCGCGCGGGCGCGGCTTGCGTAATAGGTTTCATCCTCGATCAACCGCGCGACTTCGCTCGTGATCGTCACAGGATCGGTCCCGACCAGCGAGGCAACCCCGGTGGCCACGGCTTCGGGTCGCTCGGTCACATCGCGCATCACCAGCACCGGCTTGCCCAGCGCGGGCGCTTCTTCCTGAATGCCGCCGCTATCGGTGAGCACCAGATGCGCGGCTTTCATGAGCGCGACCATCTGCACATAATCGACAGGCGCAATCAAATGGATCGCCGCCGAGCCGCCAAGCCGTGTCTCGACCACTTGCTTGACCTGCGGATTGAGATGCACCGGATACACGATCTCGGCATCGCCGCGCGCGGCAATGTGGGCCAGCGCATCGCACATCCGCGCAAATCCCTCGCCAAAGCTTTCGCGCCGGTGCCCCGTAACCAGCACGAGCTTTTTTGCCGGATCGAGCGCAAGGCCAAGCGCTTCGAGTTCCCCGCCCTTGAGGCCGCTCGCGACATGGAGCAGCGCGTCGATCCCGCTATTGCCGGTGACTTCAATATGGCGTTCGCCCGAAGGGCTCTCGGGCCGTTCGTTGCGCAAATTCTGCGCCGAACCTTCGGTCGGGCACCACAGCAATTGCGCCACGGCATCGATGCTTATGCGGTTGTATTCCTCGGGCCATGGCCGCGCGATATCGTGGCTGCGCAGGCCCGCTTCGACATGGCCCACCGGCACGCGGGCATAGAATGCCGCCAATGCCGCCGCCATCGCCGAAGTCGTATCGCCATGCACCAGCACGAGGCCGGGCTGATGCTCGGCAATCAAACGCGCCATTTCGCCAAGGACGCGGGTGGTGATGTCGCCCAATGTCTGGCCCGGGGCCATCAGGTTAAGGTCGATGTCGGGGACCTCGCCGAACACGGCGAACACCTGATCGAGCATCTGGCGATGCTGTCCGGTGGTCACCACTTTGAGATCGACGCCCGCAACCCCGCGCAAGGCGCGCACCACGGGCAGCATCTTGATGGCTTCAGGGCGCGTTCCGATGACCAACAGCACAGGTGTCACATCGGATGCTCCGGTAAAGCTTCGGGGAGATTGCTGGGTCACTCGCGCGGCCTAGCAAAGCGATCTTAAAACAGTCCTACTTCGGCCTTCACCTTAATGCCCCGGTTCCCGCTTGGGAATTCGCCTTTTCACGCGCGTCGATTGCGGCCTGCACTGCCATGTAAAAGGCATGCCGCTCTGCGCCCTTGCCGTCATCGTCGCGCGCGCCGGGCCAGTTGGCATTGCTCGCGATCACCAGTTTGCGCGCAGGATCAATGAAAATGCCCTGCCCGAAGATGCCGCCCGCCTCGAAAGTGCCATCGCCAAAGGGCCACCACTGATAGCCATAGGAACGACGCGCGCGGTTGGTGGCGAAGCTTACTGCGGTTGCCTCGGCAAACCAGCCTTCGGGCACCACACGCTTGCCATCGATCACGCCATTGTCGAGCACGAACAGGCCAAAGCGCGCCATGTCGCGTGTTGCCGCCTGAATGCAGCATCCGCCCAGTTCCTCGCCGGTATCGCTGGTCAGCCAGGTGGCGTCTTGCTGCATGCCGTAGGGCGCCCAGACTTTCTCCGACAGATATTGCGCCAGAGGCTTTCCCGTCGCCTCCTGCACCAGCACGCCGATGAGGTTCGTCTCGCCGGTGTTGTAGTTCCAGCTGGTGCCCGGCGCGGCCGCGCGCGGCAGTTGGCTGAGATAGCTGACCGTGGCATTGCTGCGCTCTGCAGGCTTGTGATCGAGAAAGCGCGCCACATCGGAAGCGGGATCGGCATAATCCTCGTTCCATTCGACACCCGAGGACATGGTGAGGACCTGGCGGATCGTCACCCCCTCATAGGCCGAGCCTTGCAGCCCTTCGACATAACGGGTGACAGGATCGTCTATGCTGCCGATGTAACCATCCGCAATCGCCGCCCCGACGAGCGTGGAGGTAAGGCTTTTCGCTACCGAGAAGCTGGTCCAGCGCCCGTCTGGGCCAAAGCCGTTGCCATAGCGCTCAAGCACCAGTTTGCCGTCATGCACCACCACGATGGCGGCGCTGTTTTGCGACGCCATGAAGCCATCGAGATCGAGCGGCAGATCGAGCGGCTCGCCTTGCGGCAATTCGCGCACCGCCGTGCCCGCGGCGATCGTGTTGCTGCCCACAATCCACGGCAGGCGGTCCATTGCGCGGAACAGGGCATCGCGCTGCTCGCTCTCCCAGAACAGGACATCGCGATTGGTCGGCAGATTGGCGATGGCGCTGCGCTGCTCCTTGTCGAGGCTTACCCAGACAATCCCCGCAGCCACAAGCAGGAGCGCGAGCGCAATTGCGAGGAGTTTGGCGAAGCGCCTCATTGTTTGACCAGCGTCACCTGCGAGACTTCGATCCCGCTGCCGCGAAAGCCGCCCTCGCAATACATCAGATAATAGCGCCAGAGCTCGCAGAAATGCTGATCGAAACCTTCAGGCAAGCGGCCTTCGCGCGCGGCAGCGTCGAAGTTCTCACGCCAGATGCGCAAGGTTTCGGCATAATCGTGGCCGAAATCGTGCTGATCCTCCCACGCAAGCCCGCGCTCCTCAGCCAGTGCGCGGAATGCGGGCGCATCGATCAACAGCCCGCCGGGGAAAATGTAGGCCTGAATGAAATCCGCGCTCGCTTCGTAGGCCGGGAAGAGTTCGGGGCGGATGGCGATATACTGGATCGCCGCACGGCCGCCGGGTTTGAGATTGCGGGCGATGCAATCCATGAAATCGGGCCAATATTCGCGCCCCAGCGCTTCGACCATCTCGACGCTGACGATGGCATCATACTGGCCGGTCACATCGCGGTAATCCTGCTTTCGGAATTCCACCTGGTGGTGCGCCGCGCTTGCATACGCGAGTTGTTCGTCCGAAATGCTGATCGCGGTCACCTGCGCGCCTCCTGCCGCAAGATGGCCTGCGAGCGCGCCCCAGCCGCAGCCGATTTCGAGCACTGTCGCGGTCTCGCCAATGCGCTCGGCCAGCCGCGCCAGTTTGCGCCGCTGCGCCGCTTCGAGGCCGTCCTCGCCTATGTTGAGCGCAGAGGAATAGGTCATCGTGGGATCGAGCCAGGCGGCGTAGAAATCATTGCCCAGATCGTAATGCGCATGAATATTGCGCTCGGCCTGCGCGCGGCTGTTTTCGCGCAAGCGGTGCAGCCGTGCCGCCAACCGCCGCCATGGCCCCTTGGCCCGCGCAGTGTCGCCAAGGCTCGCGGCATTGTCCATGAACAGCGCGAACAGGGGCACCGGATCCGGGCTTGTCCATTCACCCGCTTCCCATGCCTGATACCAGCCAACCGAACCGCCCGTCGCGAGCCGCCAAAGCGCGCGCCAATCGCGCAGATGCACTTCGCATTCATGGCCCGGCGCGTGAAAGCCGAGCCGCCGCAAGGCTCCGTTGGGCAGATGGCCGATGATCCCGCCGCGCTCAAGCCGCGCGTCGATCCGGTCGAGCAATCTTGCGAACAGCGGCGCGATAAGCCATGCGCCAAAGCCGGGCGTCACCGCAAAGCGCCGCCCTTCGGCCAGCAATCGCTCTCCCCTCTTGGCCCGCATATCCATGCCCGCTCTCATAGCCGCGCCAGCCACCGGGGCAAGCTCAGCCCTTCATCGCCTTGTAAGCCGCCAGCGCGCGCTCGCGGCCCTGCTTGTGGCCGATGATCTTGGCGGGATAATCCGCTGGAAGGCACCCGTGCGCCTCGGGATCATGGATATAGGGCTCGTCCAGATCCTTCAGTTCGGACACATATTCGCGGATATAGCCTGCGGCATCGAATTTCTCGGATTGGGTTAGCGGGGCCATGATCCGCACGAACATGTTGGAATCAACGCCGGTGCCCGCGGTCCACTGCCAATTGGTCGCATTGCTCGCAAGATCGGCATCGACCAGCGTATCCCAGAACCATTGCTCGCCCACGCGCCAGTCGATCAGCAGATGCTTGATAAGGAAACTCGCGGTGATCATGCGCACGCGGTTGTGCATCCAGCCGGTCTGCCACAGCTGGCGCATTCCGGCATCGACAATGGGGTAGCCGGTGCGGCCCTCCTGCCATGCCTTGAGATCGCGCGCGGCATCCTCGTCGCCTTGCGGGTCGCGCCATGCAATTCGGTCGAAATCCTCGCGGTAATTGCTGCTGGCATAGTGCGGGAACTGACACAGCGCGTTTTGCGCATAGTCGCGCCAGATCAGCTCCTTTTCGTAAGTCCACGCGCCTTTCGAGCGCTTGTCCTTCAGCCTGTGCCAGATTTGCACCGGGCTGATTTCGCCGAAATGCAGATGCGGGGACATCTGGCTGGTCTTGTCAACGCTCGGCAGATTGCGCGCCTCGTCATATTCGTCGACCCGGTCTGCCCACCAGCCAAGGCGCTCGTGCGCCGCCGCCTCGCCCACCGTCCAGAAGGCGCGCAGCCCGCCTGCCCAGTCGGGCTTTGTCGGGAGCAATTGCCAATCTTTCAGCGCGTCGCTCGCTGGCCAATCCGTTGGCGATGAAAGCGTCTCGGGCGCAGGCAAGGCGTCGCGCGGGGGCAGCAGCTCCTTCGTGCGCTTCGAAAACGGCGTGTAAATCTTGTAGGGATCGCCCGAACCATTTGTCACCTCGCCCGGCGGCATGAGGTAATTTGCGTCATACAATTGCAGATCGAGCACGTCCTTCAACTCGCCTTGCGCCTTTCGCCACCATGGCTCGTAATGGCGGTTGGCATGGACCGTCTGCGCGCCGGTTTCCTGCGCAATCCTGCACAATACCTCGACCGCATCGCCGCGCCGCAGGATCAGCTTCGCGTGGCGCTGCGACAGCGAAGCGGACAGGCTTTCAAGCGAATGGTGCAGCCACCAAAGGCTTGCCCCGCCATAGGCATGGCTGCCCGCGCGCGCATCATCGAGCACATAGACGGCGATAACCGGCCCCGCCTGTGCCGCGTGATAGAGCGCGGGATTATCGGCAAGGCGAAGGTCGCGCCGGAGCCAGACGATCTGCGGCTTGGTCATAGGCAAAACAGCTTCATCACGGTTCGC
>DAIQNS010000147.1:0-6146 GCA_036788315.1 Alteraurantiacibacter sp.
CGGCAAGCCTTGTGGGATGCGCGCAGTTTGATCGGCGCAGCGGGCCTGCCGTTGTTCGCGCATGCCGACGAACGCGACGAGGGGACCGAACGCAGCCGCGCAATCCTGCCGCATATGCCGCTCTCGGAGGAGGTGGTAGCCGATTATCAGACCACACGCCTCAGCCTCAAGGCGCACCCGATGGCTTTCCTGCGCCCCGGCCTGGGCGAGCGCGGCTTCGTGCGCGCATGCGATTTGCGGGATCGCAAGTTCCGCTCGATGGTTCAGGTGGCAGGCGTGGTGCTTATTCGCCAGCGCCCCGGCAGCGCCAAGGGCGTGTGCTTCATCACGCTGGAAGACGAAACAGGCGTGATCAATCTGGTCGTCTGGCCGGATCTCAAGGAGAAGCAGCGCCGCGTGGTGATGGGCGCTCGTTTGATGGAAGTGCGCGGCAGGGTGGAGTATGATGACGAAGTGATACATGTAATTGCCCAGCATATGCGCGATGCAACGCATGAACTGCACCGCCTCTCGGACGATCTGCTCAACGCTCCGCTCGCGCGCGCCGATCATGTCACCAGCCCCTTGCCCTCCAGCCAGCTTCTCAAGGGCCGCAATCTCACCAGCCTGACAAGCGAGGAGCGCCGCGACAAGGCGCTGCGTCCACGCGACCTCATCGATGAATTGCCCAATGTGAAAGGCCATCCGCGCAATCACCGGATCATTCCCAAATCGCGGGATTTCCATTGAACCGCACGCTGAGAAAGACTTTCCGCTTCATCATGGCCATTGCCGTGCTCGCCGCGCTGGGCGCCGCAGCGCTGGCGGCGCGCGGCTGGCTGGAAGCGCATCCGGAACATAACCCCTGGGCACCGCTTGATCTGCGCGACAAACGCGGCTGGGCGACGCAGAGCAAGCTCGATGCACTGATTGGCAATGTGGTAGAATGCCGCGCGGTCCTGACGCGCAGCGATGTGGCCTTCACCGCGCTCGAACCTATCGGTGAGGGCGAATGCCGCCGTCCTGATCGCCTGACGCTGGACGAGACGAACCTGCGCCCGGAGGCGGCACAAGTGACCTGCCCGGTTGCTGCGGGACTAACGCTGTGGATCGAGAAAGATGTGCAGCGGCTGGCGCGCGACATTCTAGGCAGCCCAGTCACCGCAATCGAGCATCTGGGAACCTATTCGTGTCGCCGCATGTATGGAGCATCGACTGGCAACTGGAGCGAGCATGCCACCGGCAATGCGATCGATATCGCGGGGTTTGTCCTCGAGGATGGCAGGCGAATCCGCCTGATCAGCGATTGGGATGGGGAGCAAGAGGAAGCGCGCTTCCTGCGCGCGGTCCGCGATACAGCGTGCGAAAGCTTCGCGACGGTGCTCTCACCGGAATACAACGCCGCGCATGCCGATCATTTTCATCTCGATCAGGCGCAGCGGATGGGGGGATTTGGAGTCTGTCAGTAAGAGGATGGGCGGAACATGCAAAAGGGGGCCAGCATGTTCCGCCCCATCCGCAATCAGGGGCTGGTGGGAATTTCGTTCTCGTCGTCTTCAACCACGATGACGATCGCGGCCGCTATGGCGACAAATGCGGCAGCAAGGAGCAGCTCGGAGGACGAGAACCCTTCACTATCACCAATTGCAGCGCCGGTGCGCTGCATGGACGCGGCGCTGGCCGTCGATGCGCCTGCGATAAGGGCAAGCGCGGCAAGACTGGCGGTAATTTTCTTCATAAAACATTCCCACTTGTGGGCCAGCGTGCAAGCGGCAGCCCGGTGAACACAACGTGGCGACAATGTAAGCTCAACCGCGCAATAGCTATCCGGGAAAACACGCAGTTTTTCGTGTTGCGCGCAAGCGTGGCATATTTGCCTAGACCGGCTCGAGCGCGTAACCGGCCGAGCGCACTGTGCGGATGGGGTCGCGCGCGTTGTCGATGGCGATGGCCTTGCGCAGGCGGCGGATGTGCACATCGACTGTGCGCTCTTCAATTTCGCTGCCCGTTCCCCAGACCGCATCGAGCAGCTGACTCCGCGAGAACACACGGCGCGGATGTTCCATGAAGAATTTGATCAAGCGGTATTCGGTCGGCCCGATCTGCAATTGCTGGCCGCGTCGCTCGATCCGGTGGGCAACGGGATCAAGCTTGATATCGCCCGCCTCGATCGTCTCGCCGGCAAGGGCAGGGCGCACACGGCGCAGAACCGCGGCAACACGTGCGAGCAATTCACGCGGGGAAAAGGGCTTCGTCAGATAATCGTCCGCACCGGTTTCAAGTCCGCGTACCCGGTCATCCTCGGCCTCGCGCGCAGTGAGCATGATAATCGGCACGCCTGCAGTCGCCTTGTCACGGCGGAGGCGGCGGCAGACCTCGATGCCGCTGGTACCCTCGATCATCCAGTCGAGAATGACGAGATCGGGCGCGTCCTCGGATGCCATGATCAGCGCCTCGTCGCCGTCGGAGGTTACGCGCACAGCATAACCCTCGCTCTCGAAACGGTATTCCAGAAGTTCCGCAAGCGCTGTGTCGTCCTCAACAAGCAACAATTTTGGAGCAGACATGGTTTGCTAACCTTGCATAACTTGCGGAAAACACCGCGCAAGATCGCCTTATGGCAGTTTTCTTACATTTTTGCGTCTTTGGACAATTAGCAAGCTTAACGTTCGATATCGTGCGGGTAGCTGCCCACCGCTGCGAAATGCACCATTTCGGCCACATTGGTGGCGTGATCGCCAATGCGCTCCAGATTGCGCGCGACGAACAGCAATTGTGCAGCCGTGCTAATGGTGGCAGGATTTTCCACCATATAGCTCACCAGATTGCGAAAGATGCTGTCATAAAAAGCGTCGACCTTGGCGTCGCGTTCGATCACTTCGCGGGCCGCCATCGGATCGCGCGCGGCATAGGCGGTGAGCACATCATGCACCATGTCGGCTGCGAGCTCTCCCATCGCCGGAAGCAGAGTAAGCGGCTCGAACCGGCTGCGCCCCTCGATGCGGCCTGTGCGCTTGGCGATGTTCTTCGAATAATCGCCAATTCGCTCGATGATCCCGGCGATCTTGAGCGCTGCGATAATCTCGCGAAGATCATCAGCCATGGGCGCGCGCAGAGCGAGCATCTTGACTGTCATGTCGTCAACTTCGGCCTGGAGCGCATCGAGCTTGCTGTCGCGTGCGACAACTTCCCGGGCAAGCTCTTCATCACCGTTGACGATGGCATCGAGCGCCTGCTGGATCGCCATTTCCGCAAGGCCCCCCATCTCCGCGATCAGACCGCGCAGACGGGTAATGTCTTCATCGAAAGCCTTGACTGTATGCTCGGTCATTAGCCGTAACGTCCTGTAATGTAATCCTTGGTGCGTTCTTGCCTGGGATTGGTAAAGATGTCGGAAGTCGTGCCATATTCCACCAGAGTTCCCAAGTGGAAGAAAGCGGTACGCTGGCTGACCCTGGCCGCCTGCTGCATCGAATGGGTCACGATGACGATGGCATAGGTACCGCGCAGTTCATTGATCAGTTCTTCGATCTTGGCGGTTGCGATAGGGTCGAGTGCCGAACAGGGCTCGTCCATCAGGATCACCTCGGGATCAACCGCGATCGCGCGGGCGATGCACAGGCGTTGCTGCTGCCCCCCGGAAAGCGCCGTTCCGGAATCGTTGAGCCGATCCTTCACCTCTTCCCACAGTCCAGCGCGGATGAGACTGCGCTCAACAATCGCATCGAGTTCGGTCTTGCCTTCGGCAATGCCGTGGATGCGCGGGCCATAGGCGATATTGTCATATATGGATTTGGGGAACGGATTGGGTTTCTGAAAGACCATTCCGACGCGCGCGCGCAATTGCACTACATCCATTCCCGAAGCGTAGATATCCTCGCCTTCAAGCTCGATCTGACCCACTACGCGCGCCGAAGGAATGGTGTCGTTCATCCGGTTCAAGGCGCGCAGGAAAGTCGACTTGCCGCAACCCGATGGGCCAATGAAGGCGCTGACGTGATCTGAATGAATATCGATCGAAACTGAATCGATAGCCATCTTGTCGCCATAATAGACAGAGACATCACGCGCGCGCATCTTGGGCTCGCCAAGCGTTTCGTTACCAGCTGCAAAATACGGATCGGCCGGGGCGGCAAGCGTTTCGTTCATTACCATCTCTTTTCAAAGCGGTTGCGCAGATAGATGGCTAGCCCATTCATCAGCAGGAGAAAGACCAGCAAGACGATGATCGCAGCGCTGGTGCGTTCGACAAAGCCGCGGTCGATCTCATCAGACCATAGGAAAATCTGCATCGGCAATACAGTCGCATTGTCGGTAAAGCCATCAGGAGGCGAAGCGACGAAAGCGCGCATTCCGATCAGGAGCAGCGGCGCTGTTTCCCCGAGCGCGCGCGCCATCCCGATGATTGTGCCGGTCAACATGCCGGGCATCGCGAGCGGAAGCACATGATGGAACACCACTTGCACCGGCGATGCGCCCACGGCAAGCGCGCCATCGCGAATGGAAGGCGGCACGGCCTTGATCGCATTGCGACCGGAAATCACGATCACCGGCATGGTCATCAGAGCCAGCGTCATGCCGCCGATGACCGGCGCCGATCGCAAATTGGGGAAAATGGTGAGAAATACCGCAAGCCCCAGAAGCCCGAAGATGATCGAGGGAACAGCGGCGAGATTGTTGATCGAAATCTCGACAATATCGGTCCAGCGGTTTTTGGGCGCATATTCCTCAAGATAAAGCGCGGACAGAACACCGATCGGAAAAGCCAGCGCGAGCGTGACCAACATGGTGAGCATCGAGCCCTTCAAAGCACCCCAGATGCCAGCAAGTTGCGGATCTGTTGCATCCGAACGCTCAAGATAGCCGAAATCGAACCTGTCCTGCAAAAGACCTGCTTCGCCCAATTGCGTGGCAAGAGGTTGCAATTGCGCCTGCCCGTCACCGGCAAAGGCGCTTGCAAGGTTTTCGTCAGCCGGAAGCCAGAATGTCGACGTGCGCGAAAGCAGGCTGGGATCAGCGACGATTTCCTTTGCCACATCGCGCCAGGCCTGCCGATTGATGTGCTGAGCGGCCTCCTCGCCGAGCGCCTGCTGGGCGCTATATTCCACGATCTCGGGCAGGCCCTGCGCCAACAGCGACCGCTCGATCGCAGACTGGCTGACCGCGGCCGAACTGATTGTCAGAGCCGCGCTCGAAAAATCGATCGGGACTTGCAATTCGGCGCGCTTGAAACCCGGCAGGCCATTCAAGGTCATGCTGACCAGCAGGAAAATCAGCACCGAGACGGCAAACAGCGTCGCGCCAAGGCCCATAAGCTTGAAACGCCGTTCCGAAGCATAGCGCTTCTTCAGCCGCGCTTCGAAAGCGGGGGTGCGCGTAGGGGCAGTGATAGCGGCGTCATTCATATGCTTCGCGGAACCTCTTGACGACGCGCAAGGCGATGAAGTTGAGACCAAGCGTTACCATGAACAGCACAAAACCCAAGGCAAACGCGGCGAGCGTTGCAGGGTGATCGAAACTGCCCTCGCCGGTGAGCAGCGCGACGATCTGAACGGTTACAGTGGTCATCGCGTCGAGCGGATTGGCCGAGAGATTGGCGGCAAAGCTCGCTGCCATGACCACGATCATGGTCTCGCCAATCGCGCGGCTGATCGCCAGCATCACCCCGGCGACAATCCCAGGGAGCGCAGCGGGGACAAGGACGCGCTTGATCGTCTCGTTCTTGGTGGCACCCATGGCCAGCGAGCCATCGGCCATGGCTTGCGGCACCGCCGTGATCGAATCGTCCGCCATCGAGGAGACGAAAGGAATGATCATCACCCCCATGACCAATCCTGCGGCAAGTGCGCTTTCGCTCGAAGGATTGGAAATGCCGAGCGACAGCGCGACATCGCGGATCGCCGGCGCGACAGTCAGCGCGGCGAAATAGCCATAAACCACCGTTGGCACACCGGCGAGGATTTCAAGCGCAGGCTTGAGCCAGGTGCGCATCCGGGCAGGGGCATATTGGTTGAGGTAGATCGCGCTCATCAACCCAATGGGTATGGCAACGATCATGGCAATGATCGCGCCAATGAACAAAGTGCCCCAGAACAGCGGCACCGCGCCATAGCGCGTGGGGTCAACCGCATCAGGATTGCTCATCGGGTTGGGCGCCCAATGCGTTC
>DAIQNS010000148.1:0-3319 GCA_036788315.1 Alteraurantiacibacter sp.
CGCGACAAGACGATTGCCGAGAATATCGCGCCTGCTGCCTGCCCGCACCAGCCCCTCCTTCTCGAGCCAGTCCATCCACTCAATATCCGCGGTAATGACAATGTCAGCAGGCGCGCCGCCGGCAATTTGGCGGGCGAGCGCGGGCGTTGCCGAAAAGGACAGGACTGGCGCAGACCGCGTTTGCCCCGCTTGTACAGTCCAGGCCTGTGCCACATCGTGCAAGGCGCCTTGCAGACTTGATGCAGCGAGCACTACAGCGCCGTGCTTTCCGGCCTCGTCCGCTTCCCCTCCTGAGCCGCAACCTGCCAGCCACAAACAAGCGACGACCGCCAAAAGAGTTCTGAAAATCGCGGCAAGGGTGAACATCGAAGGGGTTTATCGCCGCACACGTCCAGCGTCTACTTCAGCAAGGCGTCCTCTTTGGCCTCTTGCGCGGCGCGGATGAGGAACTCCTTGCGCCGCCGCACCGGGATCAGCAGCACGCAGCGCACGCCTGCCGGATCGAACTCCAGTTCCACAGGATGGCGCAATTCATGCGCGACGATCCGCTCGATCAGATCGGTGCCAAAACCGCGCGAACGCTTTTCCTTGACCGGCGGGCCTCCGCGTTCAA
Organism: Alteraurantiacibacter sp.; assembly: GCA_036788315.1. GTDB lineage: Bacteria > Pseudomonadota > Alphaproteobacteria > Sphingomonadales > Sphingomonadaceae > Alteraurantiacibacter. Next base: position 614 of record DAIQNS010000148.1, read on the forward strand.
GCCATTCGACCCGCACCAGGCCGCCATCGATGCATTGCCAGGTAATGTTCACAGTGCCGCTGGCCTGGCTCAGTGCGCCGTATTTCGCCGCATTGGTCGCAAGCTCATGGATCGCAAGGCCGAGCGACAGCGCATCGTTAGGCGCCAGTTCCACGCTCGGCCCCTCGATGGTGACCTGCCTGTCATCGCCTCTGGCATAAGGCAGCAGCTCTGCATCGAGCACCGAGCGCACCGGCGTTGACCCCCAATCGGATTGGGTAAGCAGGTCATGCGTGGCAGATAGCGCCCTGATCCGGCCGTCAAGCCCATTGGCAAATTCGTCAAGATCGCTCGATCTGCGCCGGGTCAGGGCGATGATCGAAAGAACATTGGCAAGCGTATTCTTCACCCGGTGATTGAGCTCGCGCGTCAAAGTGTTGCGGATCGAGGCCTGTTCAGCAAACCACTTGATCAAGGCCTCGTCTTCCTTGGCTTGCCGGGTCAATATGCGCACCACCAGCATCAGCAGGCTTGCCAGCAGCAAGCCGAAGATCAGCGAAGCCATCGACAAGCCTGACAGACCCGCGTCCGAAGGGCGGCTCACTGTGAGAATCCATACATTGTCGGCCACGGTCAAAGTCTTGGTAATGATGTCGTGACGCTTCTCATTGGCATTGAAACTGCTGGCAATCAGACCCGCCTCGCCAAGCTCGCCATCATACAATCTCACTCCGAAATCGCCTGACTGTTCGAGGTCGAGCGTGGCTTCGAGGAAGTTCTGCCCGTTAAACGGGCTGTAGATATAGCCTTTCACGCGCCGGCCTTGCGCGCTGGCTTCGTAAACCGGCATGTAGATGAGGAAACCAGCAGCATCCACGCCGCCTTCCTGGCGCAGCACGATCCTGTCAGTTGCGGTTGCGCGGCCGGTTTTCTCGGCTTGCATCATGGCGCTGCGGCGCACTTCCTCCGAATACATATCGAACCCCAGTGCACGTCTGGCGCGCTCTGTATCAGGATTCAGGAAGGTAACAGGCACACCGTAGGGCTGCGAGCCATCGAGGCGTGGATGAAAGGTGACCTGCGCGCGCACCGCGTTCGACGCCTGCTCCTCGAATGCCGCCTCTTCGCCCGGCCGGACCACGCGCGCCCAGCCGATGCCTTCGGCACCGCGCGCATCCTCGGCAAGGCGCAATTCGTCGACAAACCGCCGAAAATCGGCTGCGGGCACATCTTGCATGGTCGAAATAAGCGCCGCTCCGGCGCGCAGATAGGCGCTAGAGGCATTGATGCGCTGCTCCATGGCCGATGCGATGGCAATGGCCCGCCCATTCGCCTCTGCCCGGTGGCGCTGCGCTTCGCCACGTTCAATCGACCAGACGCTGACAATGATGATACCGGCGATGAGCGCAAAAATGCCAAGCGGAAGCGCCCGCGGATAGCGGATCAGCCAACGGCGGGCTGCACTTCTGCTGTACGCCTTATGCTGCAAAAAGCCTTCCATTCAATCATTCTGGCTCGTCCATAGAGCGAAGTTTCTCATCTCTGCAACAACGCGCCCCGTGAAACAGGGAACCGGAAGCCTCGTCTTTCGTTCCGCCAACACATGATTATGCTTTATCTGCAAAAAACTGCTAATCACCTTTCGTGGTTTATTGGGGAACGTTACAAAAAAATGTCGGGGTCGGAATCCGTTAAAAAGCCAGCCAAGCCGGCGGCGAAGCGTGAACGAGGCAAGCAAGAACCGGTTTGGACCTCGGGTCTGAAGCGATTGTATGATTCTGTGGTCGACGAGCCACTGCCCGACAGTTTCAAGGAATTGCTTGCAAAGCTGGACATTGAAGACAGCAAAAGATGAGCGAGGAGCCTTCCCCTAAGCCCAAGCCCAGCCGCAGTGAAGATGACAAGCGTGACTTCAAGCGGGAGCTGACCGAGGTCGTCCCGCATCTGCGCGCATTCGCCCGTGGCCTGTGCGGACGCCCCGATATGGCCGACGATCTCGTGCAGGAGACAATGCTGAAGGCCTGGGCCGCGCAGGAGCGGTTCGAGCCGGGCACTTCTATGCGCGCTTGGACCTTTGTGATCCTGCGCAATGCCTATCTCACCGACATGCGGCGCAACCGTTTTCGCGGCGAATATGACGAAGGCGTTGCCGAACGAATTCTGACTGCCCCCGCCGGTCAGGAAGAACCGATCCACCTTTCAGACATGCACCGAGCCTTGCTGACCTTGCCGCCCGAGCGCCGTGAGGCCTTGCTTCTGGTAGGCGCTGGCGGGTTTTCCTATGAGGAAGCGGCGCAGATTTGCGGATGCGCGGTGGGCACGATCAAGAGCCGAGTAGGCCGTGCCCGCTCCGCGCTGACATCAATGCTTGAGGATGGCGACATTCCCGACCGCGCCATCGGCGATCCCGCAGCGCACCGCGCCATTCTGGAAGAGCTTGAGGAAGTCGCCGCCGGTCGCGGCGTTGCCGAACCAACACGCTAATTGCCGCAAGCTCATCGGTGCACAAATGCAGGCTTCCACCTGTAAAATCTGTGCTAGTGCCAGCGCGATGAACTTCCCGCCAGAATCCGATTCCGCACCGCGGGCAAAAGCGACGCCAAGCCGCCGGATGACCTTTGCCGCGCAGGAATTGCGCTTGATCAGCGCGCTGGTGGTGTTGCTGGCATTTGGCCTGTTTCTGGCCTTGCCTTTCGTGCTCTCGATCGGCTCGGTGGTGTTTCTGCC
>DAIQNS010000148.1:3329-6079 GCA_036788315.1 Alteraurantiacibacter sp.
GCGCTCATCCTGACAATTATCTTGTCGCCGCTGGCTGACCGGCTGGCGACGTGGGGCGTGCCCAACTTCCTTGCCTCGGTACTTGCTCTCATGGCCTTTTTTGCGGTGCTGGCGATTGCACTCACTGCTGTGCTCACTCCCGCGATTTCGCTTTACGACCGCGTGCCTGCCATGGTCGATCAGGTTGGCGAGCACTTCAACGAGTTGAAGGGTTCCTTCGCGTGGATTGCCGATGTGAACAGCCAAATTGCCCAGATCGCCGGCGATGGCGGGGATATGCGCAACCAGGTCGTGCTCGCAGGGCCAAGCATGCTCGAGGAGCTGGCATTTGCGACGCCTGTCGTGGTGCTCGAAATGCTGATCACTTTCCTCCTTGCATTCTTCATGATCGAGGCGCGCGTGCGATTGCGCAGGCGGCTGCTTCTGGAACGCCAGCAAGTCGGCGCGAGCCTAAAAGCCGCGCGTGCCATTCGCGAGGTGCAGGACCGGGTGGCGGCGTATATCGGCACGGTGGGCCTGATCAACACAGGCGTCGGCGTGATCGTTGCACTCGGCGCCTGGGCACTGGGAATGGAAGCTCCGATCATGTGGGGCGGGCTTGCCGCGCTGCTCAATTTCCTGCCCTATATCGGCCCTGTGGTGATGGTTGCGCTGCTAGCGCTGTTCGGTCTGGGCTCGGCGGACAGTCCGCTTGTCGGGCTGATCCCGGCGGCGGCCTATCTTGGACTGCATACGGTCGAGGCCAATGTACTGACGCCCACGGTGCTGGGCGCGCGCTTCACCATGAACCCGGTGCTGATCCTGCTCGCATTGAGTTATTTCGGGTGGATCTGGGGCGTAGTGGGGGCGCTCTTGTCAGTGCCCATTCTGCTGACCCTGACCGCGCTGGTCGATCACCTCGGCAAGCCCAACATCGTCGGCTTCATTTTCGGCGAACCCTTGTTTGCCAACAACATCCTCGATCTGAGTGACGAGAACTGACAAAAGGCCCGCCGCTCGCATCCGAGCAGCAGGCCTTTCGTGTTCTCCCGGTCAAGCGCCGGACTTGTCAGTTGGGATAGGTCCAGGCGGTCCCGCGCGCCAGATTGTCAGCGGCGAAATCCCAGTTCAGGTGGCCATCGATTACGGCTTTCAGATACCCCGGGCGCGCATTCTGATGGTCGAGATAATAGGCATGTTCCCACAGGTCGATCGTCAAGAGCGGATTGAAGCCCTTGTCGACCAGCGTATCGGCATCATGCGTTTCCTCCACCGACAGCGCGCCGTCCTTCTCGGCCAGCCACACCCAGCCGCTGGCGAAATGCCCCGCGCCCGCCGCAGCCAGCTTCTCCTTCAGCGCATCGAGCGAGCCGAACGCCTCGTCGATCTTCGCTGCCAGATCGCCCGAAGGGCCTGAAGTCGAAGGCGTCAATGAATGCCAGTAGAAACCGTGGTTATAGACCTGCGCGGAATTGTTGAAGAGCCCCTGATTGGAGCCGCGCGAAGCCGCAATAATCGCCTCAAGCGAGGCATCGGCATGGTCGGTGCCTTCGATTGCGGCGTTGGTCTTGTCGATATAGGCCTGGTGATGTTTGCCGTGATGATAGCTGAAAGTTTCCGCCGTGATTGCCGGAGCGATTGCTTCTGCATCGTAAGGCAGCTCAATCAGTGTAAAAGCCATGGGTAGTCCATCCTTCCTGTCAGTAGCCGTGTATCATTAGCCGTGTACTGGCCATCGAACGCGCGAAACCCCTCTTGGGTTGCAATTGCAAGCGATTTGTCTGGCAAACCCTCATGTGCCTGCGTGACATTGCACGCGCAAGACGGCATTGCGGACAGGTTGGCAGGCGAGGACAAGGAAACTCATGGCACGCACCTATTTCGGCACCGATGGCATTCGCGGGCGGGCCAATGGCCGCAAGCTCAATCCCACCATCGCCATGAAAGTGGGGCAGGCTGCCGGGCAATTGTTCATGCGCGGCGCGCACAAGCACCGCGTCGTCATCGGCAAGGATACGCGCCTGTCGGGTTACATGATGGAAAATGCGCTGGTGGCGGGCTTTACGAGCGTGGGCATGGATGTGATCATGACCGGCCCCTTGCCCACGCCCGCCGTTGCGCTTTTGACGCGCGAAATGCGCGCGGACATCGGCGTGATGATTTCGGCCAGCCACAATCCCTATGACGACAACGGCATCAAGCTGTTCGGCCCCGACGGGTTCAAACTGTCCGATGAAGTCGAAGAGCAGATCGAGGCCGCAATGCATTGCGACCAGACGCTTGCCGAGGGCGAAGCGATTGGCCGCGCCCGCCGGATCGAGGATGCGCGCGGGCGATATATCCATGCGGTCAAGCAATCGTTGCCTGCCGATGTGCGGCTCGATGGCCTCAAGATCGTGGTCGATTGCGCGCATGGCGCCTGCTACAATTCGACGCCGACCGCGATCTGGGAACTGGGCGCGGAAGTGATTGCCATGGGCGTCGCGCCCAATGGCCTCAACATCAATGACGGCGTCGGCTCGACCCATCTCGATGCCATCAAGGCGCGCGTGCTTGCCGAAAAGGCGCATGTAGGCATTGCGCTCGATGGCGATGCCGACCGGCTGATCGTGATCGACGAGAAGGGCCGCGAAGTCGACGGCGACCAACTCATGGCGCTTATCGGCAGCCGCTGGGCCGCAGACGGGCGGCTGAAGGGCGGGGGCATCGTGGCAACGGTGATGAGCAATCTGGGCCTCGAGCGGTTCCTGCACGGCCAGGGGCTTGATCTG